>CAZPUF010000099.1:4323-10388 GCA_964589705.1 uncultured Saprospiraceae bacterium
CTTATTCGGTCTCCTATGATCAGAAGATTGCCGTTGGTAGATCTGATTACTTTGGAATTGGAGGTTCATTCTGGGGTGATAGAGCTGGAGAATTAAGCTTTGGTACGACGCAAGGACGTATATCCTTTTCATACAGTAAAAAGATGGGTGGCTACAGAAAAACAGCACATTATCTCGTTTTTGGAGCTGATGCAGCTATTTCTCAGAGAAGAGTAGATCTCCTTAATGCCAGATGGCCATCTCAGCATGATGGAAGTGGCGGGTTCGATCCAACAGCAGCAGGACCAGATTTTGGTCCTGATTCCCAATTCAATACAGACTTTCTCCATGGAGACTTGAGCGCTGGACTAGTTTGGTTTAGTGTATTGGATGAAAAGAGCAGTTTCTATGCTGGATTAGCTTTACATCACCTTAATAGACCAAATGTGTCTTTCTTTAGTGAAACAGCTACAGAATCATTGACAAGTAGATTTACACTTCATGCAGGAGGAGAATTTGCGATTAACAAAGACATGAGCTTAGTACCTAATGTGGTATACATGTCACAAGGAGAGCATCTTGAGATTAACTTTGGTTCTGCGGTTAGATTTAACCTTGGATCAAGAACAGACGGACAATCTTGGCAATTAGGTGCTTGGTATAGAATAGGTAATAATGTAGAAGGAGGTATACACTCTGATGCATTTATCGTAACAACTAGATTTGACTATGGTAATTACGGTATTGGATTTAGCTATGATGCTACTGTATCTCAGCTGAGACAAGCAGGTACAGCTAATGGGGCTTTTGAATTCTCTATTAATTACTTAATCTGCGGTACAGAGAAGAGATCAGTATACTGTCCTAGATTCTAGGAGAAGTACTAAAAAATATAAATGATTTAATGCTCTGGCCTGATTCTTCAGGTCAGAGCTTTTTTTTGTTTGCATATATATTACGTATTAGCCTTACACTCAAATTTTGTCTATAGAATTAAGTTGGTTGTCTTGTTTTGGTGAATACATTTGTTCACCATATATCGTTTTAGTATTTTAAAGATCTGATAATGAAGTAAACCTAAAATCTATGTTTAATAAGAAATCTGGAGGCTCACCTAGTCCAACGCCTACCTCATCTAACATCAATACCCTTGTAGAAGGCTCGCATTCCGAAGGCACAATCAATACTCAAAATGATTTGCGTGTAGACGGCACTATAGTCGGTACAGTTAATTGTGGGGGTAAGTTAATTATAGGACCTACAGGCAATGTAGATGGCGATGTAACCAGTCAGAATGCCGTCATAGAAGGCAGATTCAATGGGCAAATGACCATACATGATATTTTAGATGTCAGAGAAACAGCTTCTGTCACTGGCGAAATCAAAACAGGTAAGTTATTGGTCCAGAATGGCGCTACGTTTACAGGAAATTGTGACATGGGCCACAGAATAAAGAATATTTCTGCTGAGGCTTCTTAAGTCCAATCGTGACTAATCAATCAGAGAAAAGGAAGAAGGTTTCAACCTATGCCCAGTATTCTGGCTTGGCTTATCAGTTGATAGGTCTTCTATTTGTTGCTATTTGGCTGGGTAGAAAAGCAGACACCTATTTTGGAAATGAAGTCCAGTATATCACGGCTCTAAGTTGCATCCTGGTCTTATTTGCATTCTTCTACAAAGTATATCGCGCAGTGTCTCCACCTCCAAACAAGAAATAACTGGTGGTATGAAGCCTTCAACTTTCATAAAATATCTAACTATTGCCTCACTGAGTTCAGTGGTGCTGTTTTTTTTAGTAGACCAGTTCATTGTACTAAGGCCACACATAAGCTTGCTCTGGTTGTCATTGGTGTGCTTTATCTCGTTGGCAGTTCTTATCTATTTTCTTATAGATAGATCTATGAGATATGCCAATGGAAAGTCAGTGATAGGATTGGTGATACTTAATGTATTTATCAAGTTGATTGTGTCATTTGGTTTTATGGCATTCTATGTCAACCATTATCAACCACAACAGAAAACTTTTATAATACCCTTCCTAATGACTTATTTAGTCTTTACCATTTTCGAGACATGGTTTCTTCATGTCCAGGCTAGAGGAGTGAAGTGATATCTGCTAAAAGTAAATAGTTCTAGATTAATGAAGTATTTCAGGCAGATTACCAGTAATATGCATACACCAGTAACTAGAATAATCATTCTATTGTAATATCTTTTCGAAGCATCTGCTATTTTCTATAGCCGAGTATTGTCCATAATTAGGGATAAGGTTGTAGTTGTTTTTCTGATAGAGTCTTATTGCTTCTGGTTGTTTGAGACCTGTTTCTAGTACACATTTCTTAGCGCCTAGTTCAGTTGCCCATTTTTCTAATTCTCCCAGTACAGAGCTGGCTATGCCATTTCCTCTCTCTGCTGTATTAGTGTACATTCTTTTTACCTCCATGACCCCTTCGTCATATTGCTTTATGGCACCGCATCCAATTGCTTCATTGTTTTTGTAAGCGAGTACCACATGCTTGATCTTGTCTATCTTATTAAACTGGGCATAGAATGCATGATCGTCGCCGTCACGTACTGCAAGTTCTTTGTCTAAAAGACTTACCAGTCGTCTGAAGTCTGGATTGTCTGAGTTGGTTCTGATTAGTGTTATCATTTCTAGAACGAAGTATAGCCGTCACTTTAATTTTCCTTAAGTAGCTGCTGTTCCGTATGGTCACCCACTTCTCTGACTAAAATCTCAGATTCCAGTAAGGATTTTTACGACCTTCAATACTGTCTGCAATAAACTTCTCAATTTTTTGATCCAGTTCAGCATAGGTAACTTTTTTGCCTTTCATTTTCTTAGGGAATGGCAATTTTTCTAGAGGTGTCTCTAGATCTATCTTTCTAGCAGACACCACTGCATCTCCATCATTGATATCCAATTCGAGTATCATGCCTGGGAGACCTCCAAATCCTTCGGGACCTCCAAAGACTGGGATAGCATCCGTAAACCAAGCATGAATTGTCTGACCTTTAACTTGATTTGTTGTCTCTGCTTTCATGCACAGATACCCTTGAATTTCTTTTATCTCATTGAGAATTTTCCATTTGATTCTTGGCGTATCTTCTTCGATAAGAAATTTCTGTCCCATCTCTTCTCTCAAATCCTTTGATTTTTTTGCTTTTAAATCTCTTAGAATAATAAACGCATCTTGCCTCCAAGAAAAATCTGTACTCTCTTCTTCCTTAGCTGTATATATAGTTTTATTGTCTTTTAAGTAGAGGTTATATTTGGCACCTTCATAATCATCATTACTTCCCCAAGTTAAGTTTATACGATCTATCTCTGCTTGATCCATATAGGATAACTTGGACATGATAGATGCCCAGTCTGTTTTTCTGTTGTAAGTAATAATTCCCTCTGTAGTTTGGGCCCAGGCTCCAGAGCTGGTTAAGCAAAATAATAACACCCATATCGACATGGACAATAATACTTTTGGTTGTGTCTGTGCTTTGTTCATAATTACCTTATTGAGAGTTGTCGTTTAAAAAATCCTTTTAAGGGGATTTAGGGTCATAAAAGAGAGGTGTCCTTCAAAAAATCTGTTAGATTTTCTCTTAGTAACTAAAAGCCAGAAGGCATTAAAAATATTTACTACCACCACGAATCTTTTCTCACATCTGATTTCATACCTCTAATATTGTAAGTGGCACTTAGCATACCGTATCGACTGAGTGATGTGGTTTCTGATTGTGAGACACTGTTGCTAAATGCACCTTGATTGAAACCTCTGTTTTCGTCAAAACCATCATATAAAGAGAGTCTCAGTTCAAGTTCATTGTTTTTCATAAAACGTCTGTAAATAGAGGTGTTCAAGATTGGAATAGTCGTTTCCTGTCCGAATCTGTCATTATTAAATCTGCGCATATTGAAACTTGTGCTCAAGAAAAATCCTGCAAATAATTTAGCATTGACTTCGGCACCAAATCTAACATTGACGACCTTTTGATCTTGCGAAGTCGCTATGTCATATGTCGTGTTACTTTCAGAGTAGCTTGTGTTAAGATATATAGAGAAATCCTTAGATGGTGTAATATCTAATCTTACTGAAGGACTATGTCTTATTACTCTTGTATTATTCTCCTCACCATTAACAAAAGATGGTCTTAGGTTATTAGAGAATGAATAATTAACTCTGATCTTCAGTTTGTTTTTGATTATAGGCACATTGAAGTAAGACCATATCGAAGTGGTTCGACCGCCTGATACGTTGATAGGATTAACTCTTGTAACTAATCTTTCGTCTACAATCTGATTAGTAGAGAACTGAGATTCATGAATGGTATAACTTGCATTAAAGGTGGCACGTAAGTCTATCGATGGAAAGTTGTTACTTATATATGTGGAGATTACATTATTGATCTCAGGTGTCAATGAAGGATTTCCTTCACGTATATAGAGTGGATTTATGTTATTGACAAGTGGCTGTAGATCTGTAATTGAAGGTTCGTTAGGATTTCTTGTAAAATCAAAATCTATATAAAGATTTCTAGCGGGATTTAATTCTACAGAAAAGTATGGGATAAATGTGTTGAAAGTTCTGTCTACTGTGCCGAGTAACTCATTGGTTACATTGGACGTAAAAGTACCTATTAGATCAAATCTTTGATAACCACCACCCAGTGTCACATTTGTACCTTTTGCAGAGTAACGTAAAGAAGTACCTGTTCTGTTGTATCTAATAGTATTGTCATAGGTTCTACTCAGATCCTCATTAATTGTTTCGGTGTTGTCCATAATGTCATTGACGGTTCTGTCTCCTGCTTCATTTCTATTTCTGAAGTTATAGAAAGTCCTCAGGGTTAGTTTTTTGCCAAGCGGTTCTACGTATAGGGCATTGGCTTTATAGACTAGCTTGTCTGCATCATTGATATTATTTTGATCCATGTCCAATTGTTCCAAACTTCCATTTTCTGGACTGGTGAAAAGAGTCCTGGATTCTTGTGTCCAGTCTTCTTCTAGAGTGGTAAAAAGGCTAGATACATTCAGCCCCATCGCTCTTCCTTTCTTTTTGAATTTCTTTCTGAATACAAGTATGGCATCTAAGAGTGAGCCTGTCGTATTTGAATTATTACTAAAGGTAGTGCTGCTTAGGTCTGCTCCGTCTCTCTGTAAGTTGGATACACTATTGTACAGCTCATTATTATCTATGAAAGCACCTGAGACATCAAACTTAATTGTATGCAGACTATCCAGTTCTTTTTCGTAGGAGACTTCCGCTCGGTGACCACGTGATATGTCATCATTCGAACTGTCCATAACCTGACTTTGGGTAAAATTCTGGAAAAATCTATCTTCTATTCTATTGGTTTCATTGACCAAGCCATTCTGGTTATAGTAATAGACTGAGCTTAATTTTGTCTTATTGTGATCATAATTAAAGTTGACCCCACCACTGTAATTCTCTGGAAATCCTGTCTGCTGATTGCTGAAGAATAGATTTTGTATAGTAGACTCTATGCCCAGATCATTTCCACCTCCCCACGTAATCGAATATCCGCCGCCACCGCCAAATCCGTAGTCAGTTGTGCCACCATTACCCCAAGTATTGGAACCTAGAAAATCCTGATAATCATTCCAACCCAAACCATTCCTGCCGGTATTATTCCCAACGCCGACTATACTAAACTGAATTTTGTCATTGAATCTATTGTAGTTGCCTTTAAGTTCTGCTCTACTTCTATCACCTATCCCTGCCACAACTTTACCAAATCCTCCTTTCTTAAATTCTTCCTTCAATTCCAGATTCATTGTTTTGTCCTGATTGGAGGAAGTCGTACCTGTTATTTCTTGTTCTTCAGTTTTTTGGTCAAAGACTTGAACTTTTGAGATGCCTTCTGCGGGTAGATTTTGAGTTGCAGCCTGGGTATTATTACCAAAGAATGATTTTCCATCTACGGTAACTTGAGTGACATCATTACCATCTGCCTTGATAGAGCCGTCGGATTCTACTTCTATGCCCGGTAACCTTCTTAGGAGTTCTTCTACAGTGGAGCCTTCTGGTACTTGGAAGGTGGAGGCGTCATACTCTATAGTGTCTCCT
>CAZPUF010000100.1:0-8857 GCA_964589705.1 uncultured Saprospiraceae bacterium
TCCATGGCTATATGATTGCAAATTGGGACTTTTACCTTTGATAATCATCATTACGGTGATGAATGAGGAAAAACACGTCCTCAGAGCGATAATATCAAACCCCAATCAGCAGCTTATCGTGGTATTGTTTTTGAGAAATTTGATTTAAAATACTAAGACTTGGCTAAGAAAAACGTAGAAACTGCCATTCTTTTACTCTGTGGCAAAGACCAGAAGGGTATTGTAGCGACAGTGACAGACTTTATAAGTAAGAATGATGGTAATATTGTCAGCCTAGATGAGCACGTAGACAAAGATCAAGGTGACCTATTTATGAGGGTGGAGTGGGACCTCGAAGAATTCAGAATTCCCAAGGATAAAATCAAAGAGTATTTTGAGACGATAGTTGGCTCTAAGTATGGCCTTAATTTCAGTGTCCATTATAATGATACGATACCACGTGTAGCACTTTTTGTGTCCAAGTACTCGCATTGTTTGTTGGATATTATGAATAGATATGAGTCTGGAGAATGGAAGATAGAGATACCACTGATCATTAGTAATCATGATAAGTTCAGATATATTGGAGAGCGATTTGACATCCCATATTATCATATGCCCATCACCAAGGCTACTAAGGCAGATGTAGAAAAAGAGCAGCATCATCTCATGCAGAAGTATGGCATAGACCTAATTGTCTTAGCGCGGTACATGCAGATCTTGAGCGGTAATTTCTGTAATAAATATTTTAGCAGAATCATCAATATTCACCATTCTACCTTACCGGCCTTCGCAGGAGCCAATCCTTATCGGGCAGCCTATGACAGAGGTGTAAAGTTTATGGGAGCGACTGCCCATTATGTAACGGAAGAGTTGGATGCTGGTCCTATTATCAGACAAGGTGTACTGCCTATTTCCCACATAGATAGTGTCAAAGACATGAAGCGGAAGGGAAAAGATATAGAGAAGATTGTATTGGCAGATGCGATCTGGGCACATATCAATCATAAGATAATAGCCCATGGGAATAAGACGGTTGTATTTGGCTAACAAAAGACTATAATTTTTTCTTTTATAAAAATGAGTATGAAAATGGATGACACTATCCTTCAAAAATATGCCCACCTTCTAGCAAACTATTGCTTGGAGTTGAAAGCAGAGGACCGACTCTTTGTATCTACAACTTTATTGGCAGAGCCCTTGGTCAGAGCACTGTATACAGAAGCGACGAAGATGGGAGTAGTTGTCGAGATTGATTTTTCTTTCAAAGACCAAAACAAGATATTCTATGAGCATGCCTCAGATTTTATCCTGACAACACCACCCTTACTCAAGCAGGCTGCCATGAATGAGTTTGATGCTTATCTCAATATCAGGGCACCTTATGACCTCAATGAGACCGTGGATATAGATATGGAAAAAAAGAAGAAGCGATCCAAGGCCATGTCACCTATGCTCAATACTTACTTTGAGCGAACGGCGGACAGGTCAGTTGCAGGTGCACTCAAAAGATCCCTCTGCCAATATCCTACCCAAGCAGCGGCAGATGCGGCAGAGATGACCTTGGAGGAATATGCACATTTTGTATTTAATGCCTGTCATCTATTTGCCGATGATCCGGAAGGAGAGTGGAAAGAAGTCGGGAGACAACAGCAGCGCATCAAAGATTATTTGGACAAGGTATCCAAAGTAAGATATAAGGCAGATCACAGTGATGTGGAGTTTTCTGTGGCGGGCAGAACCTGGATCAATTCTGATGGAAGAACCAATATGCCTTCTGGAGAAGTATACTCGGGGCCAGTAGAAGATAGTGTAAATGGTAAGGTGCACTTTACATTTCCGTCTATCTATATGGGCAAAGATGTAAAGGGCATCACTTTGTGGGTAGAGAATGGAGAAGTGGTGAAGTGGGATGCAGAACAAGGAAAGGATTTGTTAGATAATGTATTTCAAATTCCAGGAGCAAAGTTTTTTGGAGAGGTAGCCATAGGTACTAACTATCAAATCCAACGAGCAACCAGAAATATACTATTTGACGAAAAAATAGGAGGGACAATACATATGGCCGTCGGACAATCTTATAAGCAAACAGGGGGCACCAATCAGTCTGCCATACATTGGGATATGATAACAGATATGTCGCAGAGTGGAGAAATATATGCGGATGACAAGCTGATATATCAGAATGGAAAGTTTCTTATATAAATCCCTTTGATTGAACTAACAGATAATCCTGACACGTTTGAGCTATGTGGACATTTATCAAACAATTATTTAGCAGCACAGAACCTGCAGAAAACATTGACCCAGAAATGAAATATCTGATTATCGGACTAGGAAATATGCACCCTGACTACGATGGCACTCGCCATAATGTCGGCTTTGAAGTTGTGGATATGATAGCCAGTTATAAGGAGCAATCATTCAAAAACGACTCACTAGGCGATCTGTGTCTGGTAAAGCACAAAGGAAGGCACATCCATCTACTCAAACCATCCACCTACATGAATCGCAGTGGCAAAGCAGTAAACCATTGGATGAGTAAGCTTAAGATTAAGCCCGAGAATGTGTTAGTCGTAGTAGATGATCTTAATATTGAGTTTGGTAAATTAAGACTGAGAGGCAAAGGCGCTGCTGGTGGACACAATGGCTTGAAGGACATAGAGCAAGTTCTAGGTACCAGTAAATATGCCCGATTACGAGTAGGTATAGGCAATAATTACAGCAAGGGAAGACAAGTGGATTTTGTGCTTGGCAAATGGTCGGATCAAGAACTCAATCAATTAGGAGAGATCTTAGATAATTCTGCTAAAGCTTGCCTGGATTTCTGCTCCATTGGCTTGAGTCATGCTATGAATGCCCATAATAAGTAGCTGATACTGCGTCTGCTTAGTTAGTAAGTAACATCAATGTCCGTGTTATTGACCCATTTACTCCAGCGTTTATTGTAGCCATGTACGGCTGGAACGGTTTCTCCCTTTGCATTTTCCATCGGCAGACCTTTATTGGCCCACTCAAAAATACTTCCATATAGATTGCGCACATTAGTGAAGCCTCTTTCCATGAGCTTTTCGCCCATCTTTTCGGAGCGATAGCCTATAGAGCAATATAGGATGATAGGCTCATCCTTGTCTATCTTGTCTAGCATGTCCCAGTTTGGATCTTTGTCTCCAAAAAATGATGCACCAGGTATGTGACTGACGTTATATTCCTCCTCTTCTCTGATATCGAGTAAGGTATAATTGTCTAGTTGATCTTTGATGTCATCCACACCGATGACATCCACACTGAAGTTGAGTAATTTGCTGACCTTTCTGTTGAATTCAGGATTTTCGCAGTGAGCCATTGGGCTCTCCACCCACTGTTGTCCAATGAGTAATAGTGACTGCGCAGCCAGTGTTATGATGAGAAATATATTTTTCATAATAGTGCTTTTGGACCCGTTCCAATGATATCCTCTATCATCATGTTGTCTTCACATAAAGGAGACAGTAGATGCTTGAGTTGATTAACTTGGCTAAGTGCCAGATCAGGGTAGAGTAAATGTATATTAGGTCCTGCATCCAAAGTAAAGTATACAGGTACTTTTTCTTCTTTGCGAAACTGTTGTATCATATTTATCGCCCTTATCGTATTAGGCTCCATAAGCATATACGGAGGTGAGGACGCCATCATCAATGCATGCAAAGTGAGTGCTTCTTTTTCTACTAGATCTCCAAAGGCTTCGAGGTCTCCATTTTGCATACTTGTGATTATCTCACCCACATGTCTATGTGCTTGTTCGTATCTGGTCGACTTGTAAGGATTATCTGTCATCAGGTCATGCCCTGCAGAGGAAGAAACTGATTTTTTCTTTTTACTTATTATGAGGATATCATCATGAAAATGCTCAAAATTGCTGTGGACTTTCTCCATGTAGGGGATAGCGTGCAAGTCAGAACTTCGAGGCACACTATTAGTCTCTCCCCATACAGCTATAGGGCCATATACTGATCGGCTGGCACTGCCACTGCCTAATCGAGCTATATGCGAGGCTCTTTGATAATCTATTCCTGTTTTGCCTTCTAATTGATTCTCTATCTCCATGAGGCACAAAGCCAAAGCAGACATGCTAGAGGCACTGGAAGCAATACCAGATGAGTGTGGAAAGGAATTGCTGCTGGAAATATCTAGGTCTACATTTTTGAGAAAAGATAACTCATTTGTAATTCCTGATAAGAATTTTTCTATCCTGGTCTTGAATGTCGGTGCTTCTTTTCCTTCAAACTTAAATTGGACTTGCGGCTGTTTCTGTGTAGAATCATTGGCCTTATAGGCGATCTCCGTAACTGTGTGTGCTTTATCCAGTGTTAGAGATATAGAAGGATTGCCTGGGAGCTGGCGACCATGCTTACCCCAATATTTTACAAGTGCAATGTTTGAAGGAGATTGCCATTTTACGATGCCAAGCTCAGGCGATGTCACTATGCTATCGGCCATTTAGTCTGTCTTGCTCTATTCTGTATGAGACGTCAAAGTCCTGTAATACGGCATCCAATATATCATATTGTCCCATAGTATATCCTTCTTTGAGGTCATAGCTGTAGAGCTTTGAGGCATTATGCCAATAGGCGGCTGCAAATCGACCTCTAACTCCTTTAATCAAATCATACATAGATTTGTCTAGCTCCCGTTCTATCATTTTGACCAAAATCTTGCCCTGCAGCTTGGTCAGCCTTTTAAGAGGCGCTTCAAATTCTGATTTGAGCTCTTCCTGAAGTCCCTTGATATGTTTTTTTCGTTTCCGTTTATTCATGGTAGCTGTAACATGCTCCGTCTCCTTAAAAATCCGTATAGCCTCCTTAGCATATGGATAGACGATAGCCGCATATCTCTTGAATTTCATATACTTCCTATAATCCGCCTCATCCTCAAAAGTTCTTAGTGAGGTTATACTGATATCATCCAGTGTCTCCATAATGAGTGTATCACCAGTCTCAGTAATCATGGCAGTCATGACACGTCCATCGATCTTGGTCTCAAAAAGACCCAAATCACCATCGTCATATTTGATGGTATCTATGCATATTTCTTCTCCTGTATCTTCTGACACTGGCAATAAAGGCGTCTGTGCGCTCAAGAGACCAGTAAAGGTTATCATGAGTCCCGATATGAGAAGTAGATGTTTCAAATTTTTCATGCGTTCGGCTTTGTATGAAAACGGCGTACAATAACTGAAGTTTGTCAAATATCTGTTAATGTTCGACTAGCAAAATTATGATTTATATATAGGAGATGAAATATGTAAGTATTGTGGGGTGTGGAATCCTAAGAAAATCGAGCATTTTGCTGTTTTTATTTGAAATAGAGTATGTTTAGGCACTAATGACAGCCAAGAACACCATATCATACTTTTTGTCAATTGTCGGTCATCCGATGCTGGTAATCATGTATATGTTGTTCTTTTATCTCAAAGCAAACCCCTATCTCTTCCCATATAGAGATAAGCGAGATCTGATGACCATCGTCCTTATCATCTTTGTAACCTCGGTCATTTTGCCTGGCATATCCATCTTATTACTTAGAGGCGTCGGCTTCATCAAGACACTTGAGATGCAAGACCGCCAGGAGCGGATAGGCCCTCTCATAGTTGTCATGGTTTGTTACCTCTGGCTCTATCTTAATATCCGAACCAATAACATGATTCCGATTCCGTTTGCCACTTTTGTCTTAGGAGCTTTGATTGCCATATTCTTTTCTTTTGCCATCAATGTATTCAGCAAAATCAGTTTGCATGCCGTAGGCATGGGTGGCTTAATAGTTGGATTGCTATACCTGCTAACCAATCATGGCGGCACTTATCTTAATTTTTCTCTTTTTGGTGGCGTTTATCAAATGCATGCCATCCTATTGATTGCACTGGTCCTCATAATGTCAGGTTTGGTATTGACCTCAAGATTGTATCTCAAAGCCCATATCCCTCAAGAAATCTATGGTGGCTTATGCGTCGGTATACTTGGTCAGATGATCGCACTTGCTTTTTTCTAAAGGGAGAAGTGGCTTTAATGAGACAATAGGTACAATGTGACCAATAAGGTCAATGAGGCATTGGAAAATAGGTTTTAATTGGGTTGGAGCAATAAGCGTGCACTGATTAATCCTCTACCATTGGACTGATATTCCATAGGCCTTATGCCACCGAGCACCGAATAATCATGAATCGATGAACCGTCTCAGCTGAGTCTCAACTTCTCCAAATACTCCCTAACCGCACTAAAAGAAACAAGCTCATCCGCAAAATGCTCTATAGTTGCCATCTCTTCGTCCTTGGTGGCCTTGAGTTGGGTGAGTATGTTTTGCAGGTGCATCTTCATATGACCTTGCTGTATACCTGTAGTGACCAGAGATCTTATAGCTGAGAAATTTTGAGCCAGACCAGTGGCGGCGATGATACGCATCAGTTCGCTTGCCTTTGGATTTTCAAGCAATTCGAGAGAACGCTTAGCAATTGGATGTAGCGAAGTCAAGCCACCCACGGTGCCGACGGCCAATGGTAGATCTAGCCAGAATTTAAACTGTCCATCCTTAACTTCACAGTGTGACAAGCTCCTATATTGTCCATCTTTTGAGGCATAAGTATGCCCGCAGGCTTCTATAGCTCTAAAATCATTTCCTGTGGCGATGACAACGGCGTCCACGCCATTATAGATGCCTTTGTTATGCGTCGTTGCACGGTAAGGGTCTAGTTCAGCAATCTGAATTGCCGTCATAAATCGATTGGCAAATGAGGCGGCACTCATACCACCAGGAAACTTACCTAATTCTTCTACGGGACATTCTACCCAGGCTCGGACAATACAGTCTGGTGTATAATTAGAGAGGATACTCATAATGATTTCCACCTCTTTTTCTCCTTTATTAAAATCACTGTTTTGCTGAAAGAACCTAACCAGTGACTTAGAAAATTGCTCCAAACAAGTATTGATAAAATTTGCACCCATACTATCACAGGTCTCAAAGGATGCCTTGAGTTGGTAGAGATGGGCTCTTTTATCTGTCAAATCTATTAGATCTATATCCAAGATACCACCACCGCGCTGTACCATGCTTTTGGTGATATGGAAGCTCTCCTCTATCAGATATTGTCGCAGGTCATTGTAATGGTACTTTAATTTGCTGGTCTCACCCTTCCAAAGGAAGGATACCTGGCCCAGCTTATTTGTAGAAAGGACTTTGGTTTTGAATCCACCTCTGCTCATCCAAAACTTTGCCGCACTTGATGCTGCGGCGACCACGCTGCTCTCTTCTATGACCATTGGGACACAGTAGGCCTTTTCATCTATGATGAAATTAGGAGCTACCCCAAAAGGCATAGGAAAATTACTAATAGTATTCTCTGAGAAGTTGTCTAGGATCTTTTGTTGCTCTTCATTGGAGTGCCAATAACTCATCAGTTCAGACATCACCTTTTCAGGCTCCTTATAGAAGTTCTGTACTATCCATTTGATTTTACCTCGTTTGGATAGTTTTGAAAATCCTCTGATTGTTTTATTGTCTTGCTCCATTTTCCTGACTACAATATCTTACAATTATTTGACACGCAAGAGGGCATGTGCTGTTCTTAGTCCCTGAATTTGTATGTCTATATAACTTTTAAGCTCGACATAATCCATTGCATGCTTAAGAAATCCCGACGCCTGTGCATACAAGTTAGGCAATTGACACTTCTCCATATAGTAGTATCCGTCAAGGAAACCTTTGACACCTCCTGATATAATGATCTGCTTACACTTAATCTCAGTCGATTGATTTTTCAATTCATTGATATGTTGGATCATTTCCTCACAAGTATGCCCAATATTCAATATTGGACCTAGACTGTCCATTCTCATCTCGTCTGATCTTAGTAGTTCTAACTTAGAAAAATTAGTTCCACCATAGCCTGCCAGATCCAAGGCTTCTAGTGGCAGACTAAGTAGCGCCTTTATGCTCGCTTTCCCAAATCCCTGACCGACCTCCTTGATGATGATAGGGTAGTCACTTTCACCTAACAGGGTCTTTATACTTTCCAAGGGGGGAACACTGATTTGATCACCTTCTGGCTGTAACCATTCTTGCAATGGATTGATATGAATGATAAGACCATCTGCCTGTAGCTTTTGTATGAGTTGGCTGATGAGCTTGGTATCCTTGTCTTTTATAAGGGTTTCTATCTGTGCGATGCCCAGGTTGATCATCAGTGGTGCTTCTGGCATCAAAGCCCTCACATCAAACTCTGACAACCTTTTGTCTTCATAGAGCAACTGTCTGCAAGAACCCAGACCCATGCCGAGACCATATTCACCACACAATTTGGCCAGATTATGATTGATAATGCGTGCCTTTTCTGTTCCTCCAGTCATGCTGGATATCCATATCGGAAATTGCATCAGCTTGCCAGCTACAGTCCTGGTGAGATCCGTCTTACATGAGATGTGTCCACTTAAGGCTGGCTCATAGGAAAAACGCTGATCAGCTTGATCACCAGCACTGGATGACTTAAATGCTAAGGTAATGTGGTCTTCTTTTCTGGAAGCGGCCTGCCCATCGGATTCAGTAGCTGTATGCTGTGGATGCTTATCTTTCAAGAGTAAATTCCTGTTATAATGGCGTTATTAACATAACTATTAGATAATAAAAGTAATAAATGGCATTGTAATCTACGTTTTTGAGACAATGACCACAACAAGTAGTAGACAAAACTTGGTGGTAGCGCAATAGTCATTCTTTTCTTTACTAACACCCAGACCTTACTTTTATTGTAGAAATATGTGCCTTGCTACATCTTGCTCAGGATCATTATTTTTGAATGTAAGATGATAAGGGTACAATATTTGTGCAATTTTTGTAAGGATAGAAA
>CAZPUF010000100.1:8957-10262 GCA_964589705.1 uncultured Saprospiraceae bacterium
TAGAAAGCAAACAATATGAAATACACTAAAGTTCTAACTATTTTATTGATTACAGGATCTGTTAGCCTATATGCACAAAGTCCTGAGGTTGTAGAAAAGTATAACGAAGGGGTGACAGCTGCTAAAGCGAAGGACTATCCGACAGCGATTGCAGCTTACTCAGAAGCCTTAGCTATCGATCCGTTGTATGCACAGGGATATTATAGCAGAGGTATCGCTAAAATGTCACAGAAAGAATATAAAGCAGCAGCAGTAGATTTTCGAAAGGCTATCAAGCTTGATGGCGAGAATGCAAAAGCACATTATTATTCTGGTTACTGCCTGATGAGTTTTGGTCAGAACGAAGAAGCGATAAAAGCCTTCTCAAGAGGACTCAATTATGACCCATCACTGACTAAGGTTTACTATTACAGAGCCAAGATTCAAATGTTGGAGGAAAATTATGATAAGGCCATTGTAGATTTTCAAGAAGCCATCGCTAAGGATAAACCAACTGCTAAAGTCTACTATCAGCTTGGTGTATGTTATCTAAAAACAGAGCAGAAAGATTTGGCAGATCAATCTTTCGGCTTGGCACTCAAAAAAGATGAGACCTATGCACCTGCACTCACAGAACGTATGAAGCTCAAGTATAAGATGGGTGATTATGCAACTGTAGCTGAATTGGCCAGCCACATTATATCCCAGGATGCCACAAATGAAAAGGCACTCTACTATAATGCTTTATCACTAATGAAAACAGAATCATATGACGAGGCATATACGGCCTTTGATGCACTACTTGCAGTAGATGCAGGGAATACAACAGCCCTTAAGAATAAAGCCAACATCAGTATCAAAAATAAGAATTACGAGGCTGCTGTAGCAGATTATTCGGCCTTAATAGAAGTAGAGAACAAACCCAATAACTACTTTAACAGAGCACTCTCTTACATGAGATTAGAAAACTGGGAGAAAGCCATGGGAGATCTGAGTCAGGTAATAAAGATGGATGCTGAGCATGCAGAAGCGTATTACAACAGATCTAACGTCTATCTACAACTGAAGGATAATGATAATGCCTGTGCAGACATGAGAAAGGCTGGGGAATTAGGTTATAAGGATGCGATCAATTATATAATAAGTATCTGCGGCTAGATTCTTCTGAGTTGTCTTTAGCCTAGCTAGAAGGGTAGCTTCTAAGTAAAGTCTAAGTACTTCACTATTTCGCGATGTGACGTTGTGAGAAAAAGAGCTAAGTAAATTGGTGGAATGTGTACAGGACTATACAACTTCCTCCACAGCCTGAGGCTGAAGAATCATGTC
>CAZPUF010000101.1:0-10255 GCA_964589705.1 uncultured Saprospiraceae bacterium
GTATTAGATAGAGTTTCTCTAGAAATAGAAAGAGGTCATAAGGTGGCTTTTGTTGGTCAGAATGGACAAGGGAAGTCTACCTTAGTGAAGATGATTGCAGGTCAGTTAGAATATGATTCTGGTAAGGTCGAAGTGGGCCACAATGTAATTGTCAGTTATTTTGCTCAGGACCAAGCTGAAAAATTAGATCCAAAGCGCACTGTGTTGGAGACCATAGAAGACAAAGCAGATCCTGATCTACAAACTCGTTGCAGAAACATACTAGGAGCCTTTGCATTTTCGGGCGAAGATGCTGACAAAAAAGTATCCGTATTGAGTGGGGGAGAAAAATCAAGATTATCAATGGCTTGCTTAGTTTCTCAGAAATCAAATTTCCTGATACTTGATGAGCCTACAAACCACTTAGACATCCATGCCAAATCAATCCTCAAAAAAGCGATCAAAGAATATCCAGGCACCTTGATAATTGTATCTCACGATCGAGAAATTCTAAGAGGAACAGTAGATATAACCTATGAATTTCGCGATAAGAAAATAATCCAACATCTTGGTGACTTGGACTATGTGCTAGAGAGAAGAAAAATGGAGGATGTTAGAGCATTTTCTGTAGATAACAAAAAAGCATCTTCAAACTCTTCCACAAAATCCAAAAAAACAGATAGCACCTTAAGTTATGAAGAACGAAAAAAAATAAACCGTAATATCAGTCGAATTGAGAAGAAAATAGATGCCTACGAGAAAGAGAAAGATGACATTCACCAAAAACTCTTGGACCCAGAATTTTACAAATCGGATGAAGGAGCCAAGTCTGTCAAGAGACTTTCTGATCTGGATACAGAATTAGAAAAATTATCCGAAGAGTGGGATGAGTGGGTCACAAAATTAGATGACTAACTCATTGATTATTTAATTTTGACAATTGGTGTACAAGCGCCTTCATATCCTTGGGTAATGGTGCTTCAAATTCAATCTTAGCCCTGCTTATAGGATGACTAAATTTAAGTTCTGAAGCATGCAATCCAACCCGACTCAATAGAGGACGTTCCTCTTCATCACTTTTCAAATGCATTCGCCTCTTAATACTAGATAGATAAAATGGTTCTCCATCGCCGTACAACTTATCACATACGATTGGGCATCCAATAGCTTTCATATGTAACCTTATCTGATGTTGTCTCCCAGTTAACAGCTTGACTTCCAACAATGAAAACCGATTAAAACTCTCCAACAATCTATACTTCGTTAATGCCTCTTTACCATCATCACTTACAATCATACCTTTACCTCTTTTTGGTGCTACCGGTAAATTGATTAGACCTATTTCTTCAGCGGGCAGACCATGTACTATGGCCTTATAGTGCTTTTCTAATTCACGATTTTCAAAATCCAATGACAATGCCTTATGGGCTTCTTCAGTTTTTGTAAAAAGTATCAATCCACTCGTTTCTTTGTCTAATCTATGATTGACAAAGACTTTATCTCTCTTAAGTGACAAGGTGCCTATCAAGGATGGGATTGTCTTATCATACCTGTCTGGTATGGTTAGAAAGCGAGCAGGTTTATTGACCACAATCAGGTAATCGTCTTCATATAATATTTCCCACCTAGTTCTCTTCATGAGGATGTTTACTTTGAGAGTATGTCTTAACTCCTTTGATGTAATATGACCATAGAATAGATGACACACCTAATCTTGATACCTTAGCTCGACCACCAATAATATGATTCCGTTTTTTTACTGTTGTTATGAATCGAAAGTAGAAACTGAAATGAGCTCTAATAATTGCAAAGACAGAAGAGACTGAACCACTAATCAACATCTTCATTCCAGCAGCACCATCTAAGATCAGTCGCAAAGGTATCTTCCAAAAGAGCGCACCCGCTGGCTCATTTTTCAGAATCATCAATAGATTATTTCTAAAATTTAGAAAGACTTTTCTGCTATTATTATAAGCCAAAGTACCTCCTCCTAAATGATATACAGTAGAAGTAGGGATCACTGCTAACCTATATCCGCTTCTTCTAATTCTCCAACATAAATCAATTTCTTCTTGATGTGCAAAAAAGCTTTGATCGAAACCACCTAATGATTCAAATAATTGACGTCGGATAATAAATGCTGCTCCACTTACCCAATCCACGTCTATCTTCTCATCATACTGTCCTGTATCTTTTTCAATCGTCTCAAACATTCTTCCTCTACAATAAGGATAAGACAAGCCATCCAAAAATCCTCCGGATGCTCCAGCATACTCGAACTCATCTGGTTTCTCATCTGACAATATCTTAGGCATCGCTGCAGCATAGTCAGGATGGGAGTCCATAAAAGCTACAAGAGGAGTCAACCAATTTTCAGTAACTCTGATATCAGAATTAACCAAAACAATATATTCTGAGTCCACTTCTTTCAACCCCAAATTATATCCACCTGCATATCCATGATTTTCTTTCAATTTTACGACTTCTACTTCATCAAAATCAGTAGACAAGATTTGAAGAGTATTATCTGTACTAGCATTATCAATATACAAGAGCTTAGTACCTTCGTCATTGTAATCTAACAAAGAGGGTAGATAACTATTTAAAAGAGGACTGGAGTTATAGCCCAGAATAGCTACTGTTGCTTTGCACGATTTTTTTTTTCTGGGCAACCCAGAAAAATAAGCAAGACTGTCTTTCTTATCTTTATTCAACTGGATGGTTAACGACTCTAAACCATCAAACTTTTTATCATGTCTGATAAATGAAAGCAGCTCCAATTTGACTTTCTCACCGTATATGTCTCTGTCAAAATCAAAAATGTTAACCTCTATGGTTTTAGGATTCTTTTCATCAATAGTCGGGATATCGCCTATGTACATCATCCCTTCATATCGGTCACTGCCAATGTATATATAGCAAACGTATATACCATCCATTGGAATGAGCTTAGCCTTATTCGCCACTTGTACATTTGCGGTAGGATAGCCAATACCTTTACCTAACTGACGACCCTTAATAACGGTTCCTGTAATAGAATAAGCACGACCAAGCAACTGATTAGATAATTCAATTTTTCCGTCCAGTAAGGCGTTTCTGATTTTAGTAGAGCTAATAATTAGTTCCTTTACTTGCTGCGCCGATATTTCTTCTAACTCATAATTGTACAGATGACTTTGATTTCTGAGGAAATGAATATCACCAGCTCGATCTTTGCCAAACTTGTGATCGTAGCCAATTACGATTACAGATGGGTTGAAATTTTTAATCAAGATATCCTTTAGGTAGGCCTCAGGTGATAGTTTGGAAAGCGCTTCAGTAAATGGCACAATAACTAATATGTCCACCCCGTATGAAGACATAAGGCTTACCTTTTCTTCTTTGGTGTTTAGTAATTTGAGGGAATCATCATCAGGAAAAAGAACTTGTTGTGGATGTGGATCGAAGGTCATTAATACACTCTGTGTATTTCTGCTTCGGGCAATAGAAGATAGTTGACTTATAATATGTCTATGGCCTGTATGCACACCATCATACGACCCAATTGTAATAACTACACCTTCTAACCGCGGGAGATCATTGAAATCCGTGTATACCTTCATATTAAGAATTCCACAATATGAATCAAAGGTAAGATTATAAGGGAAAGTAAGATAATCTGAATCGATAGATTGCTAATTCTAATCAACAAACTGATAACGATGTAGTACTTTTGAGGCCATTGGCAACGAACATCAGTAGGTTATGTTTGTTTAATATAATAGATGGATATCGATAATAACAAGATAGTAGAAGCGCTGCGCCAAATAATGGATCCAGAATCTGGAAATGATATTATTTCAATGAGGTTGGTCAAAGATTTAAAAATTAATACACCTCAAATATCATTTACGCTAGAAGCAGCTGGACTAAAAGAGACTGAAAAGTTTAAAATTCACGAGCAGATTAGTGAATCACTTTTGGGCATATATCCGAATGCACAACTAGATATTCACTTTGCAAAGGCTCAGAATGGGAATCGTCCTCTCCCACAAGTCAAAAATATCATAGCTGTCGCCTCAGGAAAGGGTGGAGTAGGAAAATCTACTGTATCAACCAATTTAGCCCTAGGACTAAAGGCTTTAGGCGCTAAAGTTGGGCTCATGGATGCCGATTTGTATGGACCTTCTATCCCTACTATGCTTAATATTAAGGATAAGAAACCAGTCATCAAGCAACTCTATGGCAGACATAGAATTCTCCCGATTGAAGCCTATGGCCTATCTACCATCTCAATAGGTAATATCGTCGATGAAGATCAAGCTGTTGTATTGAGGGGACCACGACTTGGAGGTATCATCAAGCAATTTGTAAATGAGGTGATATGGCCAGATTTGGATTACTTAGTGATAGACCTTCCTCCTGGGACGGGTGATATACAACTTACATTAGTCCAAACACTGCCACTAACAGCTGCAGTTATAGTCACAACACCTCAGCAAGTAGCCGTCGCTGATGCTGTCAAGGCAATGAATATGTTTAGGTTGGAAAACATTCGAGTACCAGTGATAGGCATTGTAGAGAATATGTCATGGTTTATCCCACATGATGCGCCTGAAAAGCGGTATCGCATATTTGGTAAGGGAGGTGGAAAAGCCTTAGCAAAGAAAGCAGAGACTATTCTATTGGCTCAGTTGCCATTATTTTCTGAAGTACGTGAAAAAAGCGATGAAGGCAAACCAATTATGCTGGAAGAAGATAACCCTATAACAAAATACTATCTGGATATGGCTAAGAATATAGCCAGCCAACTACATATAAGAAACGAAATGTTACCACCAACACAAATTGTGGGTGTTAATATTCAAAAATAGAATCAGAGAATAAGTTATTTTGTGCCAGTATATAAGGTTTACCTACCAATATGTTAGAATCAGAAAAGAAGGATTTTCTTTCCAAAATTGATAAAGCTTTGGACAAAATAAGACCTCATCTCGCTGTGGATGGAGGTAATATAGAAGTAGTTGATATTTTGGAAGACTACACCGTCCAAGTCAGATGGATGGGAAATTGTATCAACTGCTCTATGTCTGCAATGACAATGAGAGCTGGTGTAGAGCAAACTCTCAAGTCCGAATTCCCTGAGATACAACATGTCGTAGCTGTAAATGGCATGACAAGTGAGCACCCTAGCTAGAATTTACATTCTATGAGTCGAGACAGGTTATACGATAGTATTCTTACTAAACAGTCTTTTCTATGTGTAGGTTTGGACACGGATATGTCCAGAATACCTCAACATTTAAAAGACAGTGATGATCCAATATTCGAGTTTAATAAAGCCATCATTGATAGCACCCATGACTTGGTCATCGCCTATAAACCTAATACTGCCTTCTATGAAGCCTTAGGGCCTAAAGGGATGGAATCTTTGAAAAAGACGATAGACTACATTCCAAAGGAAGTTATGGTTATAGCTGATGCAAAACGAGGTGACATAGGAAATACTTCAAGGTTATATGCCCAGAGCATCTTCGGATATTATGACTGTGATGCAATTACTGTAGCTCCGTACATGGGCGAAGATAGTGTGGGTCCCTTTCTGGAATATGATGACAGATGGGTGATTATACTTGGCCTAACTTCTAACAAAGGAAGTCAGGATTTTCAACATTTTGAAGACTCAAACGGAACAAAGTTATATCAGAAAGTACTAGAGACTTGTGCTTCTTATGGCAATTCAGATAATATCATGTTCGTTGTAGGTGCTACTCAAACTTCCTTCTTTACAGAGGTCCGTAAAGTGATTCCTGATCACTTTTTGTTGGTGCCAGGCGTTGGCGCTCAAGGTGGAAATCTACAAGAAGTTTGCAAATATGGTCTCAATGACAAAGTAGGATTGATTGTCAATTCATCACGAGGGATAATCTATGCTAGTGAAGGCCCAGATTTTGCATTGGCGGCGAGAAACAAAGCCTTAGAACTCCAAAAACAAATGGCAGACATATTAAAAAGTATGTCTTAATGCATATCTAAAAATGATGCACCTCTAACTCAGGATGGCTCCACATGTAATTCCGTAAGATAAGATCAGCCTCTGGATTGATGGGCTCATAATTTATACATTCCTTTAATTCCTCTATACCATACTGAACATCTTCAACATTGAGATAGCCATAACCTCTATAATGACCCATTTCAACTAGAAAGACAGCTTGCTCATTGGGTTCTCTACCTTCTTCTAATAGTAAGAAGTTTTCCTCAAACAAGCGGTTCATCAAATGAGTACTTTCTTCAAATCGTTCGTTGTACAAGTAAGGAGGTTCTTCACCGATGCAGGCTCCTTGACAGCGGACTAGTTCGTAATTGAAACATGTATTGGTGGATCTGTCCAATCCATTAACTTTCTGACATAATTGAAAGGCTTCACCAATTTGCTCTATGTGATTAAGCGCCGATTTTCTTGAGCCATAATAGGAGAGTGGGTTATCCGCTTTATCTGCTTTTACAATTTTATACTTCTTATATCCCGACTTGTCTAGGGCTACAACTATTGCATATTTATTGACCTTTACCTTTTGGATCTTATTGATTTCTGGTTGGACATCTTTGATCTCTTTAGATTCCTTAATTAGGGATGCCAATTCGCTACCTGTAATCTCATAAGAGATATCAGCTACCTTTTGGAAAAGGTTGTCAGTTTTCTTTGTCTGTTTTGAAAAGTGTTGCTTAACTCTCGACTTGATATTGATACTCTTACCAATATAGATAACAAACCCTTTTTTATCAGCGAAGTAGTATACACCACATTGTTCTGGTAGATTTTCTACATCTGAAGGTTTAATATCTCTTGGAAGCTTGGTTAGCTTAATCGTCTGTTTTACCAATTGATTAATATCTTCTGTGCCTTGCTCTTCGAATATTTTCTTTAGTAATATAGTCGTGGCTTTTGCATCATCATAGGCTCTATGTCGATGTTCTACTTTGATTTTGAAATATTTAATCAAATTACCAAGGCTGTATGATTTGAGTCTTGGAAAGGTATTGCGTGATAATCTAACAGTGCACAGATTCCGCCTCGTGAATGTATATCCTAGGCTTCGAAACTCCTGACGCAAAAACTGATAGTCGAATCTAACGTTATGCGCAACAAAAATGGCACCTTCAGTCAACTCTATAATCGTCTTTGCAATCTCATAAAACTTAGGTGCATCTGCTACCATTGCATTGGAAATGCCTGTAATTCGGGTGATATTAGGCGGGATAGATCGCTCAGGATTCACTAGAGATTGGAATTCCTCAATCACTTCTTGACCATCAAAAAGGATAATTGCTACCTCAGTAATCTTATCTCTATTAGTAATCCCACCAGTGGTCTCTAAGTCTACAACCGCATATCGTTTGTTTTTGGCCACTATAGTTTGAGTCTAGATATATTAAAATGCATCTGAGAGTAGATTATCCTCAATAGTCTATATAAATTGTACACATGAAATTAATACTTAATATATTTCTAATATTAACGGCTTGTCTATCATGTGATAATGTGTCCACATCCAGCCAACCCGTTCAACACCGAATCTTACCGGGAGCAGATAGGCCTATAGAATATCTTCCTCTATTAAAAAACCGAAAAGTAGGTGTTATCGTGAATCATACCAGCATGGTAGGTTCCCAACATCTTGTAAATTTTCTCACTGGGAAGGGTATCGAGGTTACGAAAATATTCAGCCCAGAGCATGGATTTAAAGGTAATGCAGATGCAGGTGCAAAAATAGATGATGATGTAGAAAGATATAACGGGATTCCAATCAAGAGCTTATATGGAGATAATAAACAACCTAAATCAAGCGATCTAATGGATGTCGACATATTGCTATTTGATATACAAGATGTAGGTGTCAGATTCTATACGTACATATCCACACTTCATTACGTGATGCAAAGTGCGGCTGAAAATGATAAATCTCTAATTATTTTAGATAGGCCTAATCCGTTGGCTTCTTATATTGATGGACCAGTTCTTGAGCCCGCTTTCAAAAGTTTTGTAGGTATGCATCCAGTACCCGTCGTTTATGGATTAACTATAGGTGAGTATGCTCAAATGATAAATGGTGAGAAGTGGTTAAAAGAAGGCATTCAAGCGAATATTAATGTTATACAGATTGCTAACTATACACACGACTCAGTCTATATTCTTCCTATCAATCCCTCGCCTAACTTGCCCAATAATATTGCAATTGGTCACTATCCTTCTATTTGCTTCTTTGAAGGAACGTCAGTAAGTGTAGGCAGAGGCACTAAGGCTCCATTCCAGCAAATTGGGCATCCCAATTATCAAGGACATCATACTTTTACTCCTATCTCTGGACCAGGCGCCAAATACCCTAAACTGGAAAATAAGCTATGCTATGGTGTTAATTTAAAGGAGGTTACACCAAGCAAAGACGGGCTGGATTTAAGTTACCTTATTGATTTCTACAAAGACCTATCTTCTAAAAACATACCTTTCTTTAATGACAACAATTTCTTTGATCTCCTTGCAGGCACTGACAAGATGAAGAAAATGATTATTAATGGTACTCCTGAAGCAGAAATGAAAATTTATTGGGAACCGGAGTTACTTGAATACAAGATTAAGAGGAAGAAATATTTACTTTATAACTGACGACTAGAACGAATATCGCAATTGAAATCTCATATCAGTTTTAGTATCACCATCTATAAATGTATTACCGCTTCCATGGGTTCCCTGATCTTTTATCGTTCTTGCCCATCTAACCTCAGCTAATAAATTACGAGTAATTTTATATCTAAAATTCACATAGTACCGGATACCCCTGCCAGAGAATGATGGAATACCAAATTCGTATAAGATATTATTCTCATAGGCAAATATTCTACTTCGAAAGTCATCTATATCAAAGAAAGCTATACGACCAGTAATGGAGTAGGGCTTAGCCCATGGCTTATAAAGTACATCTTGGAATAGCAAAACACCTTGTGTAACACCATTAATATTCTCAGATCTCGACAGTTCTATTCTATTCCTTAGTTCAAGAAATTTGGTGACTTGATGACTGAGATGTAATCGCAATCTTTGTCGTTTTTGAGGTCTACCTACAGTAAGCCTATCAGTTAAACCAGACGCTTCCAACAATTCATCACTTAATGACAAATTCTCAAACTTCTCCTCATGAAACAATTGAAGATAGGCATTCAATTTTCGTCTGATGGTGTAATCAACTCTGAGCAAATACTCTTTTCCTGTGGAGGGGTTATTAATATTGGTTCTAACCCAAGGATGTCGCCAAACATCTGCATAACTCCGAATTAACCATTTTCTTGATAATTGTAATTCTAATCCGAGATAAAGCCCAGTCTCATTGTTAACAAGACTTGACTCACCAAAAGCATTAGGGGCTATCGTATTATATGATACACCATAATCTCTATAGACTATAGAAGCACTTAGTCTCTTATCTAATCCAATGAGTGCACCTACTAAATGAGCCAATCCTCCAGTAGAAGCGTAGGCTGACTCTCCAAATAGATGGACATTTCGATACCTATAGCTATAATCTATACTAGTATTATGCAACTGATCACCACTGAATCTGAATCTATTAGCAATATTATCTGCTCTTACTAAGGGTGTATCAAATATGCTACTGAGATGATTGATAGATATGTCCAAATTAGATTGGAAGTACCTTAGGCTACCACCAATACTTGTCAAACCCAGTGCCCCTTTATCTTCTTTTTCACCTAAGGTTCTATGTTGCCCACTCGTTTGCAGCGAGGATAAAAACAAATCTGGAGTGTCAAAATCTAGGGTGTCCACAGTTACATTTCCATCCCTCCTGACACGACTAAAGAAAGAGCTGAATTCTATTTGGGCACCTAAGGCTATAGTCGCTCCAGCTCCCCGGTGATATCCATTCTCTGTTATGGAAGTATATGGCCTTAATACTCGACCTCCTTTCTTGACTTGTGTGACAAAAGCACTTTTCCCTGCTCTAAATCCATTATGCGAAATCAGACCTTGACCGAAGGAAACAGAGTAATCCCCAATCACCACATCCTTCAAGGTTGAACTATAATCTCGCAAATGAAGATGCGCAGTTAAGAAGTCCAAGCCACTATTAATAGTGTCAGAAAACAATTGTTCGCCGTCATCTTTCTCAGATATTAGTCCAAATCGAAGTTTGTTCTCGTAGTTACCTCTGTATCGTAAGGTTAATCGATTAGGATCACCCAAGTATGAGGGAGGGTTTTCTTCATCGCCTAGATAACC
>CAZPUF010000102.1:0-10237 GCA_964589705.1 uncultured Saprospiraceae bacterium
GGTCGTTTTTGATACTCTATAAATATATTCTCCGAGTTGAATCCTGCTCTTATAGTCGTATCTCGCTCTGCATCAAAATTATTGACACGAGCTGTAAAGCCTAAATCAGCAAAATAATTTTCTTGAAACATGGTTAGATCAGTCATGAATGTCCAATTGGCATTTCGGTATCGACCACCTGCATTAAATACCATATTCTGGTCAGAGTAACCAGCCTTAAGTGAAGTATGGGCTGCGCCCCAAGCTTGGACTTTTCCATTATCAGATTGATATAGCCCCTCCAAACTAATATTTCTACCATAGTCGTCTTGCAAGGCTTCTGTATTATTAAAAGCTTGTCTATTAAGAAAAAGCCCTTGGACGAAGGAACGACCAAACTGCCGTTTAACAGAAACTGCTGTTTGATTCTGAGCCAAGGCAGATCCAGTTGCACGGCTGTGAATGTTCATGACACCTATTCTGTTATTCGTATTAATATTACCTGTAGCTCGAAGACCATAAAGAATGGGTACAGGTTGTAGGTTCTGATCTAATCCAATTCTGCGCGAGAAAAAAGGTCTAATACCTCCAGTACCAAAATCTGCAAAGACATCTGCATTCTCCAAAAAGAAGGTACGTTTTTCAGGCAGAGAGATATTGAATCTGGTAAGGTTAGTGACTAATTCATCCACCTCAATCTGCGAAAAATCAGGATTTAGGGTTACATCCAAATTAACGGTAGAAGTCAAGGCGACCTTGGCATCCAATCCTGCATCATACTGAAATGCAGTAGGACTATCCTTTACTTTACTGACACCGCCACTTACATAAGGTATTAGGTTGTAATTGCCTGTCTTCTTAGTCGGCGGTGTATCCCAAATCAAAGCTCCTGCAAATGCTGGATTAGGTGGCCAGAAGCCTTCTGGCACGGCTGTCCAATTATGGAACTCATTGCAGAAAGGGAGATTTCTCACAAAATTCATACCCCATTCCCCCAAGGTGGGATCATATCTTAATATCTTGAATGGAATAGCAAATTCTGCTGACCAATATTCTTCTGTAATTTGGGTTTCTACATACCATTTATTACTCCAGTCAGACGAGGTGCCAGAAGTTGGAGAATTGGTGGCATCCCATTGAACACCAACTGCTGAGGTGCCAAATAAGACTGAATTTGTTTTTGTATTGAGCGGATCTAATACAATAGCGATTCCATCATTATCCCAATAGATATCTCGCTTTAAGGTGGTAATGGTTACAGGTTCTGTTTGATAACATTTAGTCGCTACATACAGATACTTATCATCATATGCCAACCTAATCTCAGTTCTAGGGTCAGCATTATCTCCATAGTATGGTATCTTTTGCCAGAAGTCGGATCCTACTTCTGCAGATGCCCAGGTATCTTCATCCAAGACACCATCTATGGTAATCTCCTCTGAAGTAGATGAAAGTTTGTATTGAAAGTCCTTTCTAAAATCTATGTCAGACTGCTGTGCATCCAAGGTACTATATACCAGAGTGAACAGTACAATAATAATTCTGAGCATCCAAGCCATTTAACTACCACAAAGTTACAGTTTATGATAGAAACCATTTCGTCGTGAAGCCTATAGATGCGTAAGGTTTTAAATCTAAATTTGGGTGAGACACATAGGTACTATCCAATAAATCCTATAGGCATTGTCCCAGATGAAGTATTGTAAAAATTACCTATATTAGGGAATATTGTACTCAGCTCAGAAGGCTCTACTCCAAACCAGAGTGCTAACTCCGCGAAATATTCATCTACTGATAAAGTAGGAATTATAATACCATTACTTCTTTCTGGTCTGTTAGCCAGATCAAAATCACTCCCTAATTCCAAGGTAGGATACTCTCCAAAGATTCGACCACCTCTCACTGGACCACCCATAACCATCACATTTCCACCCCATGCATGATCTGTCCCTTCTCCATTGATCGTTAATGTACGTCCAAACTCAGAGCAAGTGAACGAGGTGACACAATCTTCTGCATTTATCCTTGCTAAGGCATCACTGAATTCTTTCATACCATTAGATAGTTCCAGTAATAATCCAGCATGTGTTTGCAATAATTCGCTGTGATTATCCCATCCTCCTAACTCAACAAAAAATATTTGTCTCCTCACTCCAAGATGCTCTCTCGCTGATATCATTCTGGCAACCATTTGCATCGAAGCAGAAAAATCGGTGTCAGAAAACAAATCATCTAAAAAAGGTGCTTGCGCTAATCCTTCAGTTACTATTTCATTAGCATCTGTGGAATTTTTAATGACATCTACATAGGTCTTTTGGAATATGTCATCATACTGAGCATCTATCATATTATTGAGCACACGATTTCTCAAATCGAAATACTGATTACCATCTGGATTATCTAATCTTATTATACCAACGGCACCATCATCTCTGTCCAGAGAGTACTCTGTTGAAGACTCACCAGTCTGGAAAATATTGTTTCCATTAAGTGAGACATTCAAACTAATATTAGGATTGGTATTGAGACTACTCATCATGTCTGCAATTCTACCACCCCACCCTATTGCCGTTCGATCATGAGGCACAGATGTTTGCCATTGTTGCACTTGATCAGAATGCGAAAACAATCCCAAGGGCAACAAACTTTCATCAGTAAGCGCTTGAGGTTTCGTGACTGGTTCTATCAAGGTACCAATGTTTGAAATAAATGACAACCTATTTGCATTGTACAACTCTTGTATTCCTGTCATGCTTGGATGCACGCCATAATCTGATCCATTTAGTTCAAGAATGTCCGCTCTTGGAATTGCAATGTTGGTTCGAGTAGCAGCATATACGTTATGCTTATTCTCTTCCCTAGGAATCAACATATTAAATGAGTCGTTACCACCTTGTAATAATATGCAAACCATGGCTTTGTAATCATTGCCACCTATGACACTACTATTGGCCATAGAAGCCGCATTCATGAACTTAAGATTAGTCAAGGTAGATAACATGGTGGTAGATGCAATGGCAGCACAACTCGAATGTCTTAGGAATCTTCTTCTTGATATATGTGGAGGCATGTCTTTGTTTTTAAGTTAATTAGAGAGCTTACTTTAGAATAGCGTAATCGGGTGATGATAGTATTAGAAATATTACACCCGCTGATAAGGTATATCCATCCACCCATGCTGGCTGATCATTGATAAATGCTCTTAGATCAGTTCTTAATCTATCAGAAAGTTGACCTCTGGTGAACATGATATCTAGAAAGTTGATGAGTTCTTCAGGATCACGTGCTAATTTCTCTGCTGAAGCTTCTATGCTGGTTCCTAGCCATCCTAAATCTTCATTGATTTCTCTATTCCATGTGGTGCCGTAGAAATTCCACTGAGTGGCGGCGAATGCCATATTGATGAAATTGATGGACGTATTAGAATCATGAATGTTGAATTCCGGAGCAACCAATCCTTGTCTGGTAATCTCTCCTACTGGTTGGTGATCAGGTAAATAAAAATTAAATACAGTAGGTGCACCAAGCGATCCTTGTTTAAGACTCCGTATCTGCTCAAATCCATTCATCCAAAATCTTTCAGTATTGCACTCCGTATAATCTTTTTCTCTTCCGTCTATGTCTACATGAGTGACAGTATCTTTTAGGCATTCCAACGTCAGGGCCTTTCCTATATGTGCATATCTCAATAGAGGCTCTTGCATCTTGCCGTAGGTTGGCTGACTCAATGCTTCGCATGACCTGGCTTCTTCATCCATAAGAATCGCCTTGTATACCGCAGCCATATCTCCTCTTACTCCATTTCCATTATTATTAAATGTAGATGCGACTCTTGCTATATACTGTGGCGTCGGATTAGAAGTAACCAATCGTTGGATTAATTGTCTGGAAATAAACGGACCTACATTTGGGTGATTAAAAAGAAAATCCAAAGTCATCTCGATATCCAGTAGTCCATCCTGACCAGCAGGTAGAACTAACTCTCCAAGTACAACTTTTTCTTCTGGCTCATGCCACAAAGGATACATGACCATTGGTTCTACTTTATCTAGGAGATAATAAGGCAAACCAAATCTTGGTTCATCAACAAATTCATTCTCCATGACTTCACCCCCTCCTAATCCTGTAAATACTTTGGCCAGTTCTGCAATGTCATTATTATTATATGTAGGTATATCCCTTCCATCAGCATCTTTCTTTCTTGTTCCATCAAGATTGAGTTCGAAAAGTCCAATAGTAAAGAGCTGCATGATTTCTCTAGCATAATTCTCGTCTGGATGCAAATTCTGATCTGGTATCGAGCGAGGGTTATTGAGGTGACTTAAGTAAAGCCCCATAGAAGGAGAGAAAGTAATCTCTTCCAATAAATCCCTAAAGTTGCCAAATGCATTCCGCAATAAGATATCATAGTAACCACATAAAGCATCTGCATGACCCCCAAGGTCAGAAAAAATAGAGACTACAAAAATCTGAGAAAGGGCATAGGCTGCCCTCTGCCTATAATTATCTTCAGAAGTAAATGTATTCTGCCACCAGCTATAGTTATAATGAAGTGCCCAATCATCTGGAATTTCATCCCTAAGAGCTTCTTCTATTTCATCAGTTATAGGCGTATTGGGATACCGCTCCATATATTCTTCTAGCAGATAGTCATACCACCATCCAGATACGTCATCGTATATGTCTTCCATTTGAGGCAGAAGTTGACTTGTTGTCAGTGCCATTTGTTCCTCTATCCATGCGTCCATTCCTATTTCTAGTACTCTGTCTACATCAGTCTCATGATAACCAATCGTAGCTTGGGATAAAAATCTGGAAGCTTCCATACGAGGAGCATCCATTCCTTCACCATTAATTGTGTTCTCTGGATTGGTTCCGAATGCACTACTACTGGAAGTGACTGTGATGCCGGCATCACTTCCTGCGCCAAAAAATTCTTCTTGGGCAGTTATATTGAGTGACAATAATAAAGTCATCCCAATAAATAACGTTGTAATATTATTTTTCATTTTGGGAGATTTTATTCTTGAATTATTGTGAGTTTAGCCTGCTTAATCAAGGAGCCATTTTGTAGACTTACAAAATATTGGCCTGATTCGACATCTAGTATATTCATGGAAATTTCTGATTGACCTTCAGTTATTTGTGCTTTTTGTTTTATGACAATCTTACCCGACAAATCCAAAAGTTGCAATTGATAATTACCTGCTGGCAAGTCCAATATAGACACAGTGACTTGAGTACTTGCAGGGTTAGGATAAAGAGAAAATGCAGGAGTTACCTCTTCTAAATCTGCAGTGCTCGTTGATTGTTCGATTTGTACTCTGATTTCTGAAAAGCCAACACAGTCAGTATTAGTTGCATGATTATTCAGTGCAGTTAATAATACAAATCTGGCTGTAATACCTCCAAAATCGTAACCTGGTACTCCCTGATAAAAACCTGAGGCTTCTCCTATAGGTGCTTCTAGGATTGCTAGTTCTTCCCAATTGGTTCCATCCAAAGAGGTAGCGATAGACAACTGTCTCACACCATAATCTAGAGCTTCAGGACTAGACAAATTCCAAAAGTGAGAACTGCCAAGTTTTTTTGGTTCGCCTAGATCATATTGTATCCAATGTGAATCCCCTCTTATCGGATTGGGGTTTGGACTGATATCGCAGGACACCCAGCCAGCTGATAGTGTCGTATTATGTCTGTCCAAATCACATTGCGCACTGAGAGCACCCAAAAGCAAAAGACAGAAAATTGATAACAAACTAAATCTCATAGGTAGATAATGAATTGTCAGGGTAATTAAATAGAATACTAAAACACAAAGCTTAATAAGCTTATGAGTATTAGACTATAAATACATGCTAAAGTTAAAGCATTAAAAGATAAAATTTCATAGGGGTTTACTCTGAAAGAACGACAACAATTAATTTTATCACCGCATTTCATTGATTCAAAGAAAAGCTACATTGTCCTAAGAGAGATACTTACCTACAATAGGCAGACGTCGTCCCATTCCGAAAGCCTTAGAGGAGACTCTCAAAACAGGTGCAGTCTGATGACGCTTAAATTCATTGCGATTGACCATCTTAAGAATTCTGGATACAAGTGCCTCATCAAAACCTAAGTCCACAATCTCCTGAGGACCTTTTCTTTCTTCTATATAATTATATAGAATTTGGTCAAGAATATCATAGTCAGGTAGACTGTCTGAATCCTTCTGATCTGGTCTTAATTCTGCGGATGGTGGCTTGGTGATTGTATTGGTTGGGATAACTATGCCATCTTTATTAATATACTCAGCTAACTTATAGACATCTCTTTTATACACATCACCTAAGACCGATATTCCTCCTGCTAAGTCACCATACAGTGTACCATAGCCAACTGCCATCTCGCTCTTGTTACTTGTATTAAGGAGGATGTTTCCAAACTTGTTAGAGAACGACATCAATAAGGTTCCTCTAACTCTGGCTTGAATATTTTCTTCTGTCACGTTAAATGGAAGACCATCAAAGTGGCTTCCCAACTTTTCCATGAACGCTTGGTATACATCTTTGATCTCTATGATATCATGCTGTATACCTAAATTCTCAGCCAGTGCTTGTGCATCAGCAATTGAATGAGAGGAAGAGAACTGAGACGGTAATAACAACCCTCTTACATTTTCTTTACCCAAAGCTCGCTGGGCCAATACTGCAGTGACTGCAGAATCTATACCTCCAGACAAACCCAGTATCGCTTTGCTAAATCCTAGCTTAGTGAAGTAATCTTTTATTCCTAAAATAATCGCATCGTGTATCTCAGAAATATCATCTTTGTATTGTTCTGAAATGCGTCCCCCAGCCTTGACTTCATCCAAGTCAAACAATTCCATACTCTCCACAAAGTATGGCATCTCTCTAAATAGCTTGCCATCTGGTGACATGACCACAGATCCCCCATCAAATATCAGTTCTGTTTGTGCCCCAACATTATTACTGTAAAACATGGGTACTTTATATCGCTCTACATTTGCTCTTACTACATCTATCCGCTCTTCAGCATGATTATTAGTGAATGGTGAGGCTGATACATTAATAATAAAATCTGGAGACTCTTTGATAAGAATATCAAGTGGACAAATCTTATATAATGGATTCTCATTGCCTATATTCCAAATATCCTCACAAACGCAAAGAGCTATTTTTTGTCCTTTAAATTCAAGACATTGAAATTTGTGACCAGGCTCAAAATATCTGTATTCGTCAAAGACATCATAAGTTGGCAACAGCGCTTTATGTTGTACATGCAATACCTCTCCATCAGCAATAAAATATACTGAGTTGTATAAGTCCTTCCCCTCTGGCACTGGATTGACTGAAGGCGAACCTATTACTATGGCAATACCATCAGAGAAAGATTGTATTTCTGCTATAGAAGCCTCAGCTTTCGCTATAAAATCATTGAATTCCAAAAAATCCCGAGGTGGGTAACCACAGGTGGCTAGCTCACCGAATATTATAATATCAGCATTTTGCGACTTTGCTGTCTCTGTAAAACCTCTGATTTTGGCAAGATTCCCTTCAAAGTCTCCGGTCAAATAATTAAGCTGAGCTAAGGCAATTTTCATAAAATGAATATTAAATTAATTAGGCTACAAATATAACTGAAATGAGACTCGAATGATATGCTATGTCATATCCATGTATTCCCAACCAGAACTATAATGTCCAACTTTCTCTACATGTTCCGCCAAAGAATTAAATAAACTATTTTGGGACAGTGTACTGAAATCACCAATAACTATTAGCTTTTGACGAGCACGGGTAAGCGCCACATTTAACCTCCGCTCATCTGCAAGAAATCCTATCTCTCCATTTTGGTTAGATCGAACCAGTGAGATATAAATGACATCTTTTTCTTGGCCTTGAAATCCATCTATACTATTAACTCGAATCGACATATCTCTATATATGGTCTCTTCTTCTATTCGAGATGTAATAAATTTTGCTTGTTCGGCATAAGGAGTTATTATGCCTATAGAGAGGTTTTTGTAATTGGATTGGTGTTGCAGAAAATGTTCTCTGAGCATAAAGTATTCGCCCTCGTTAAAGCGACTCAATGTTTTTAAATTTTGGGTCTCGTCAAATCCACATCCACTCGTATCTATAATCTCAAGAGGACGATCATCTATACTTCTCTGAGCTACCTTATCCGAAGACTCGAGTTGATTGTCATAAAATCGGTGATTAGAGAATGAAAGAATGGAGGCATGCATGCGATATTGGGTACGTAATAAGTAGGTATGTGATATTTTATCTGAGAGTCGCGAAAGTAAGGTATCTGCTAATCCCATTTCGATGGCTTCCTTAGACTTGACAGTCGGCGCCAATTGTAAGTGATCTCCTGCAAGGATTACCTTATCTGCACGAAGCATAACATTCCAACATTCAGGTTCCAAGGCCTGTGATGCTTCATCTATTATAACTGTATCAAAATGTAGATCCGAAATACTCTTATGACTCACCCCAATCAAGGTAGAACAAATAGCTTGAGAATTGGCTATGATAGATTGCAATAGTTTTTGTTCTAAGTCCTTTGCCCAGTGCCTTAAGTCTTTTGCTTCGCGATACATTGCATTTCGTTGAGCTCTTTCTTTAGGACCAAAAGATCTTTTGCGCTTTCCTGCCATTTTGATCGCATTGTTGGCCTCTATCTTTACTTTCTTAATATGCTGCCAATCATCATGAAGTCTAGCCTTTTCTGCCAAAGTCAAATGGCTAAGTCTATCAGAAATCCGAGTAACATTTCCAACCCTGAGTGTAGATATGCCTATAGCATCCAATTTTATTGCAAGCAAATCAACTGCATTATTGCTAGGCGCACATACCAAGATTTTCTTCTCTTCTTTTAATAGTGCCCTTGTAAGCTGCACCAACGTTGTGGTTTTTCCTGTACCTGGTGGGCCATGAATTATAGTGATAGGTGGAGCACTTAAAGCTCCTTGTAAGGCATCATTTTGAGAATCATTAAGTGTGGGTATAGTGTACGGGGTATGTTCACGATAAGAAGTTAAATGTTTATCAGATTTCTTTGAAATAATACTTTTGAAATTAGAGATAGCAGGTGTGTCGGTTTTGCTAACACGCTTAATGGCTTCCTCCATAATTTTATATGGCCTGTCATCATAGATGAGTTCTAATCCCAAATATCCTTTAAAGACTCCCAAATCAGATTTAGAATGAACTTGTTCGCTTAGAATAAGAGACATCTTATTCTTTTTTATCCCAGAGACTATGCCTCTTACGGATTCTGTCTCAGTAGATCCTTCAAAGCGGAAGAGTCGACATCCAACACCAGTTTTAAACTTATGTGGCATATCCATATGCTTTGTGCGCTCTACGGTTAATTCGATTTGCTCACCAACTGTGTATACGGACTTTTCTATAACGACAGGAAACCACACAATCCCGGAATCCAATTTTTCTGCTATTGATTTGCCTTGGCTGAGTTTCTTATAATGCAATTCTTCTGCCTTCCTCTCTTCATCTATGGCATTGAGCAGGCGCTTGTATCTATCTTCTTGCATGAGCTGCAAAGGTAGCTCTATACTGATATATTAATGTGATAACTGGTACGTAGAAAAAAATAAAGTAGATGGGAGAAATCAGAGTAGTGCAATTAAAAACGGAGGGCAAGAACATTTCCTTGGTGACAACAAAATGCCTAAACCCTCCTCTGCCGATTTCATCTTTATGCGGTAAAAAAGCCAACGTATTAATACTATTCGCTTTTTAAATATGCTTCTAAATTTATTAGAACAACTTTCTGTTCCTTTATTTATGTCCCCAGTGACAAAAAGGTCTCTAGGGATTTGTAACTGAGTGCAAACTACAAGTTTCAACTGATAATTAAAACTTGAATTGCCTAAATAATTTCTATTTCATTCAATAATTTGAAAATGACAAAAAATCGTCATTTCAATAGAATCAAAAAAAGGATACAGTCCTTAACTGTATCCCTTTATAATAAAATTGCTCGTTTTAAAATAGACGATGAAAAAATTGAGCCACTATACGGCTTCAAGTTTTTATTAAGCGTCTACATTTCTTTTGTGATTAACGTACATAACTGCTACTAGCAAAGCAAAAAATGCAACGATTCCGAAAAATATAGTCATAACAATCCAATTTTGATTTAACCAAGATAAAATTAATATTATAAAATTCAACCAAATTTTAGTGTTTATTTTGACATTTCACTTACTGGCACTAAGTAAAAA
>CAZPUF010000103.1:0-10180 GCA_964589705.1 uncultured Saprospiraceae bacterium
TATAACAAAGCCAAAGAAATTATTAAAACACATGTGAATGCCAGAGAAAGTGATGTCCTGATTTCATCTGGGTCAGGTATGACTCGAGTCGTTAACAAGTTTCAACGAATTCTAGGTTTACGAATTCATGAAGCATTTCATAATAAAATACCTCTAAATGAAAGGCCGCTTGTTATATGCTCTCATATGGAGCATCACTCAAATCAAACCTCTTGGATAGAGACAATCGCTGATGTTATTGTACTTGACCCATGTGAAGAAGGCCTATTCGATTGTGGCCAATTGGAGAAGGTACTTGAAGAACATAGAGACAGAAAACTAAAAATAGCTGCTGTTACATCATGTAGTAATGTTACGGGCATATTTACGCCTTATTATGATATAGCTGAGACGATGCACAAGCACAATGGATTGTGTTTTGTTGATTTTGCTTGTTCAGCTCCATATATCGAGATTGACATGCATCCTGCTGACAGACCAAATGCACATTTGGATGCCATATATTTTTCTCCGCATAAATTCTTAGGCGGTCCAGGAAGCACAGGCATACTAATTTTTGACAGGAATTTGTATGCCAATGAAATCCCAGATAATCCAGGAGGTGGAACGGTAGATTGGACCAACCCATGGGGAGAGCACAAGTATCACGATGGTATAGAAGCAAGAGAAGATGGAGGCACACCAGCATTTCTCCAGACTATCCGTGTGGCTCTAAGTATACAGCTCAAAGAGCAGATGGGGGTAGAAAATATCAGACAAAGAGAGCATGAATTATTGGATCTAGTTTGGCCTCAACTGCAACATATTTCTAACCTAAATATTCTTGCAGATAATGTAAAAGAAAGATTATCAGTCATTTCATTCTATATTGATGACTTACATTATAATCTTGCAGTCAAGTTACTCAATGATAAGTTTGGAATCCAAACTCGGGGTGGTTGCTCGTGTGCAGGCACCTATGGGCATTATCTACTACATGTGACTAAGGAAACTTCCAAGTCGATAACTGATAATATCAATATGGGAGATTGTTCATTAAAACCAGGCTGGATTCGATTATCACTTCATCCAGTGATGACTAATGAGGAAGTGCTTTTTATGGCAAATGCTATCAAACAATTAGCTGAGAATCATGTACAATGGGCGGATGATTACACCTACAATGGAATTACTAATGAGTTTGAGCACAAAGTTACAGGTATTCTCGAAGGTGATATTATCAAGGATTGGTTTGATACAGAACTCATATAATGCAAGTCTATTTCGATAACGCTTCTACCACTCCCCTTTTACCGGAAGTGCAAGAGGCTATGATCAAGGTGATTAAGGAAGACTATGGTAATCCATCTTCAATTCATCTTCGCGGCAGACGATCTAGAATCTTGGTCGAAGATGCTCGTAAAACTATTGCTCAAGGCTTAAATGCCTCTACTGGAGAAATATTCTTTACTTCTGGAGCTACTGAAGCCAATAACACAGTATTACTTGGCGCTATTAATTCACTTGGGGTCAAACGAATTATTACAACAGCAATAGAACACCATTGCATTCTGCATACCATCGATCATATTAATGAAAATGACTTAGCTGAAACGGTCGTCTTACCAGTAGATAAACTTGGCCAAGTTGATTTAGATAATCTAAGAAGTGTTCTTAGTCAAAGTGATTCTAAGACCCTAGTCTCAATGATGCATGGCAATAATGAAATTGGCGCCATTGCAGATATTGACAAAATAGCTCAATTATGTAAGGAAGCCAATGCCTTATTTCATACTGATACTGCACAGACAATAGGCAAAATTCCGATCGATGTAAGTCAAACACCGATTACCTTTCTCTGTGGTGCCTCGCATAAATTTTTTGGACCAAAGGGGACTGGATTCCTTTATATTCAAAATGATAATCAAATCCAACCTTTGATGTTTGGGGGTGATCAGGAAAGAGGTATGCGCAGTGGTACTGAAAACATATATGGCATAAAGGGAATGGCTGTCGCTTTTGGAAAAGCAATAGAGGAAATGACAGATAGGAAAAGACAGACTTTGTCCGTCAAGAACTATTTTATAGAGCGATTATCTAATGAGTTAGCAGATATAAAATTTAACAGCACAAAAGAAGGCTTATATCATGTGCTTAGTGTCTCGTTTCCGGCTACTGACCGCTCTGATATGTTGATGATGAATCTTGATATCGCAGGAATCGCAGCTTCTTCTGGTAGCGCTTGTAGCTCAGGAGTTGAGAATGACTCTCATGTACTCAAAGCTATTGGACATGATCCTACGAGGAAAACAGTTCGATTTTCACTTTCACACTTCAACACAAAAGATGAGGTAGATTATGTAATAGAGCAACTCAAGAAAATTACACCAGTAAGCTCCATTACAGCATGAAAAATATAAATGAGGCATATATTACCAGATGCCTTGAACTCGGAAGACTTGGAGGTAATCAAGTACTGAAGAACCCCAATGTAGGTGCTGTCATCGTCTACAATAACCAGATAATTGGGGAAGGCTATCATGAAGCATATGGTGAACCTCATGCTGAAGTCAATGCATTTGAAAGCGTATCAAGCGAAGACAGGCATCTTATAAAGGATTCAACAATCTATGTATCATTGGAACCTTGTTGTATTCATGGTAAAACACCACCTTGTACAGATAGGATAATCAAAGAAGGCATCAAGAAAGTTGTAATTGCTACGACAGACCCTAACAGCAAAATAGATGGTAAGTCAATACCCCTACTGGAGCAAGAAGGGATTAAAGTGATATCAGCAGTAAAGTCTGAAGAGGGTCGAGTCTTAATAGCACCCTTTTCCAAAAATCTTATAGGCAGACCATATATTATCCTTAAGTGGGCTCAATCTTCAGAGGGATACATCACATCAAAAGGTACACAATCCAAATTGAGTAATCCCTTTTCTGATACCTTAACGCATATTTGGAGAAGTGAGGTAGATGGGATTTTGGTAGGACATAACACGGTTAGAATAGACAATCCAAGACTTGACGTTAGGCATGTTTCAGGCGCAAATCCTCATCCTGTCGTCCTTAGTAATGACACAGAGTCTCTCAGAGAATCATATATTTTCAATCAAGAAAAAGAGCCTTATGTATATAGTAATGATCATCCCAATGAGATGCTTTCTGACCTATTCAGCAAAGGAATCTATCGGCTATTAGTAGAAGGAGGAGCCAAAACCCACAAGTACTTTATTGAACATAACTTATGGGATGAGGCTAGGATAATAAGAACTAAGGTCCAATTGGACAAAGGGATTAGGTCTCCTAGGATACAAGGGAAGCGATATAAAAGCCATAAAGTCGCAAGTGATACAATCGATTATTTGCGCCCATTTGATTAACTGTTAATGTTCATTTAATTAACTCTTATGTAAGGTCCATACGATAGATATTGTGGTTACATTCATGTTACTTTGAAATATTTATGAAAACGATACATGTCTAGATTTCTTTCAATACTATTAATCGCATTCACATTTCAGAATGTGCTTTCTGCTCAAGAGGAAGTCAATTGGCTGACTTGGGAAGAAGCGCTTGAGCTCAATAAGACGGAGAAGAGAAAAATCATTGTAGATGTATATACCACATGGTGTACTTGGTGCAAGAAGATGGATGCCAGAACTTACCAAAGAGAAAATATAGCGAAAGTCATTAATGAGAACTTCTACGCCGTTCGATTTGATGCTGAGACAAAGAATGAAATCATCTTTAATAACAAATTATACGCTTACGTTTCTTCATTTGGAAAGAAAGGGTATCATGAGTTGGCTGAAGAGATTATGAATGGGAGAATGAGCTATCCAACGACTGTTTTTATTGATGAAAATCTTGAAGTGATTCAACCAATTCCTGGGTTTCAAGGGCCTTCGACATTTAAAATGATCATGGCATATTTTTACGGTGATCACTATATGAAAACACCTTGGCATAAATTTGAATCAGACTATAAGCTAAATCCTAATCCTCAATTAGGACCATCAGACTTTCAACCAGCACTTCAGCCAGTAAGAAATAACTAAGACAAAAAAGCATAAACCAACTAATTCTGGCTTATGCTTTTCTAACACTTATGAGAAGAATCTAAAAGAACTTTCTCTTTCTTGTCTTTATGCCGAAAGCGCCTAATAGGCCTCTTACAGCTACATTGGCTACTTCTTTTCCTACCTCTCTAGCAATCTTACCCTGTGCAGACGATTGTTTTGCCTCTGCCTTTCTCTCTTTCTCAGCTAGTTTTTCGGCTTCCTTCTCTGCAGCTACTGCTTCTTTCTTAGCCACCTCTTCAGCCTTTGCTGCTTCCAAATTAGTCTTGTATGCATTGATTTTTTCAGACAACATTTCAAAAGCACTCTCCCTATCTACTTCTTCATTGTACTTAGCAACTAAGGAAGATTTATTGATTATCTCATCTATCTCAGCTTTTGATAATACATCCATTCTAGACTGTGGTGCTCGCATATAACAATGTGCCAATGGTGTTGGTATGCCATTTTCTCCAAGAACTGTTACCAATGCCTCGCCGATCCCCATGCCTGTGAGTAATTCTGCCACATCATAATGGTCAGAATCTGGGAAGTTTTGCGCAGCTGTTTTTATGGCCTTTCTATCCTTAGCAGTGAAAGCTCTTAATGCATGCTGTACTTTCATACCAAGTTGACCCAAAATCGCATCTGGAATATCATTAGGATTTTGTGTGATGAAGAAAATACCGACACCTTTGGACCTGATCAGTTTCACGACAGATTCCACTTGGTCAAGTAAGGCATCTGAAGCCTCCGCAAACAACAAGTGAGCTTCATCTATAAAAAGACAAAGTTTTGGCCTATCAGCATCTCCTTGCTCTGGAAATTCTGCATATACCTCGGCAAGCATTTGTAACATAAATGTTGAAAATAGCTTTGGCTTAGATTGGATGTCGGTAAGCCTTAGTATGTTGACCATTCCTTTCCCGTTTTCATCTATTCTGATAAGATCATTGACTTCAAATGATCGTTCGCCAAAGAAAACATCTGCACCCTGCTGCTCTAATTCTACAATTTTTCTAAGTATAGTTCCAGTACTAGCCGAAGAGACAGAGCCATAATCAGCTTCTATTTCTTCTTTACCCTCGTTAGATATATATTGTAATGTTTTCTTCAGATCTTTTAGATCCAAAAGGGGCAAGTTTTTATTGTCGCAGTACTGAAAAATGACAGACATCAATCCTGACTGTGTGGCGTTCAGCTCCAATATTTTAGAAAGTAGAATTGGTCCAAACTCAGAAACGGTCGCCCTTAATCTTGCTCCTGGCTCTCCGGATAAGGTTAGAAACTCCACTGAGCTTTTTGCAGCTTCGAAGGGTAAACCTATCTTCTCATGTCGCTCATCTATTTTGGCATGACCGGGACTTGCAGCGGCTATACCAGATAGATCCCCTTTGATGTCCATGATGAGACTGGATACACCATTATTTGCTAATTGTTCCGTGATGACTTGCAAGGATTTAGTTTTACCAGTCCCTGTTGCACCAGCTATAAGACCATGTCTGTTCATTGTTTTCAGTGGCAATTTGACATGACAACCTGTTACAGGTTCTCCTTCGAATATGCCTGCGCCCAGTACTATAGATTCTCCTTCAAATGAGTACCCTTTAGTAATGTTGGACGTAAATGCTTCTTTACTCATGTATTCTACCTTTTAATAATTATTTTAAAATTCCTATTTCTGGTTATTCCAGTGTTTAACTCTTTGATCAAATCGGCTTCTGCTTATCTGCCAAGAATTTACATTGAAGGAGCTTTCTAAGGCCTCTTCATTATCGTCACTTGTAAATAATTTGGAATATAGGTCTAAACCTGTTTGCTTTTCGATTTCATCTATGGATACAGCAAATTCTCTCAAGTGGTCAACTTGCGTATCATGAGGTATAATAAATCCAATACCTTTTTCGGACCTTCCCTCTAAATCAAGAATCGCTTTAAAAAAGGCATCCGGCACAGCCACTTTAGTTGAACCTCCTATCTTTTCATATTTTTCGTCATCAAATATGGGACCTGAAACCACATAAAGAACATCATTGTCGTAAGTCCAGTCCCGCACATTTTCTTCTAATTCACGCCAAATACCACCATTGAAATTTCTAAGTTGCGGTGCCATGTTGGACATGTAAAAACTTTCACGCATTGCTTTTTCACTAAATGCCATATCTCCAGCTGGGGCCATATGCCCTCTGGTGTATCCACTATTTATGTAATCTCCATGCTTAGCAGATTTACCTTTTACCTCATTATCAACTATAAACCTTTTAGCTCTTGGGACATTTTTGATTTTCAAAGATTCCTTAGTCAATTCATAGGCGACCCAATCTGGAATCTCTTTCTTAGTGTTATATCCTATTGAATAATAACTGTGATGTACGACATCCGACGACTTCCCTACAGGCAAATACTGTCTGCCTGACAGTTTGATAGGTATAAAATCTATCGATTCGCCATCTTTTTGATTAGAGGTATTAGTTCTATTAGGTGCACTAAACTTTAGAAAAGCGAAAATCATAAGTCCAATCAAGATGGCCGTAGTTAGAACAGCCTTTCCAATAAATGAACTTCTTCTTCCTTCTTTGCCGTGGTTTCTTCTAAAATTTGCCAAATTTGATTGCAATTAGACATTTAATTAAAAAATCGTCTAAATATAATTTAAACCCTCATTTTTTGAGACGTACACTTTTAGTTCTGGTGACATGTTTGGTTGTGAAATTTTGTGTTTCTCAGCAAGGTATTGTTGTAAATACCGGTGGATTTAGTTCTGGAATAGCGGGAATATCAGCCGTTACTTCGGGAGCAAATGCGCTATTTACAAACTTTTCAGCTACAGCAGGTGCTCAATCTTCATTGTTTCACTTGAGCACTGCTAGAAGATTTAATCTCTCTGAGCTAAGTAGTTATTCTGCTGGTGCTGCTGTTCCCTTAAGTCAAAATGGTGTTATAGGATTTGAATTGTCAACATATGGGTTTGAGTTATTCCAGGACAGATTTGTAGCCGTTAAGTATGCACACAGACTTAGTGAGAATTTTGCTATATCAGGATCTTTAGGATTTGATATCCTAGATTTGGGAGACTTTGGTCAGAAGAGTACATTAAGTTATCAGATTGGTATTTCTAGCATTATAGTCGAAGGCTTGAGATTTGGATTTACAACATCAAACATAGATGGCCCAGACATTGAGGCTGAAACCAGACTAGTTTCCGATATCAGAGTTGGCTTTGCTTATGAGGTATCGGATAAAGTTGAACTATTGGCTGAATTAGACAAACCACTAGCTGATGAACTCAATGTCAAAGTAGGCATAGATTATAAGCTCCACCAAAAGTTAAGTATTAGGTCTGGATATAATACCTCACCTGGTCAAACAAGTTTTGGCTTTAGTTATTGGATACTTGACAATCTTAAAACAGAATTAGCAGCATTATACGACCCAGTTCTAGGGATTACGCCAGTATTAAGTATTGTTAGGGAGACTTCACAAAAGCCCAAATCTTAGCGTTATATTGGTTGGATTAACCAAATCTATATAAACAATTCACTTTACAATTTTTTCTAATATATATCTGTCTAGACTCTAAATGCTAACATAGTTCTCAAAGGACAATTTTTCCTTGTGTTTTTGGCGATGAAAGTAATATGACTTGTATATATTAGTTGTATCAAAATCATCGGCCACATGAATAATGCATTTTCGCTTTTTCTCATCATTAATTTGTTTGTTTTTTTTAAGGTCAGTGCTCAGCACGATCATAATCACTCACAAAGTCATAATCATGCTGTAACTCACAGTCATACAGAGCTGGAGTCAGCAGATTACTCTATTCGAGATATAGAAATTGATGAAGCCTATTTTCATCAAATTGTAAATAGTAGGAGTAGTTCTGTTAATGTAAAATATTTAAATCGTGATATGTCTTTTGATATAAAAGAATTTAAGTTTTACGACGGAGATATTAATCCTATACCTGGGATGCGAGCTTACAAAATGAAATCTAAAACAAACAGCCTGCTTCAAGGTCGGATGGTTGTTAGCAAACAAGGTGTAAACCTGATATTTTTGAGCGGAGGGACTATGGTGAGACAATATTATAACTATACAGACTCTGGGAAAAAGTATGTAGAAGAGAAAGGATTTTCAGTTAAGGATATGCCTTTATCCGGATGTGGCACACCTAATCAAGCTGGCTCAGATGATCAAATATTGAAAGGAGAAAAGTCTTCTTATACGGATGCTATCAATAAGCAATTCGGCAACCATAAGAGAGTATTTAGAGTAGCTATATCCACGACTGGCGAATATTATCAAAGTAATGGTAGTTCAGTAACAAATGTTAGAGCTGCTGTCGCTCAACAAATGATAGCCATTTCATTTATTTATGAGCAAGATTTAAATGTGCAAATGGTACTAAGTGGTAATCCTCGAGCAGATTATACAGATCCCCTTACTGACCCTTTTATACCTCAAGGAAGCCGTACCGGCATGGCAGGTGCAGAGGTTAATGATAGGTTTAACTCAAATAATTTTGACATAGGCCACGTATTCCATACCCACCCAAGTGGCGGTGATTGGTTATCTAATGGAGGTGGATCAGGTGGAGTTGCAGCTTTAGGGTCTGTTTGTAGAGATCAGTCTAAAGCCAACGCATGGAGTGGTAGTTTTAGTAATAATAACAATGGCTTTATAAGCCTAGCTGCCCACGAATTTGGGCATCAATTCGGCGCCAGACATACCTTCAATGGTATGGGTGGATCATGTGATGCAGCTAATATATCATTACAGAATACCTATGAGTTTGCCAGTGGTGTTACCGTCATGTCTTACAATGGTATTTGTGGTGCAGGACAAAATATCTTATCTGAAACAGGTGAAACGAACTCTGAGGCTTTCAATTACTTTCATGTGGCTAGTCTTGTAGATATGACAAGACACTTGGAATCAGCTGTAGCAGAAACTTGTAATGATGAGAATTGGACGTTTGATGCCAACAATGAGCCAGTTGCAAATGCAAACCCATGTGGTGCGGTATACCGTATTCCAACCAGTACACCTTTCTTCTTAAGAGGTGAAGGAACGGATGCGGATGGAGATACTTTGCTCTATACTTGGGAACAATTCGACAATGATCCTTCTGGTGACACTCAAGGTGAGATTGGAAATGATGCAGCACTTAATAACCGAGGCCCGATATTTAGATGTTACCCTCCGAATAGAAATCCAGTAAGATATTTCCCTAAGAGAGGTCTTCAATTAGAAGGATTCAATAGCTATGAATTTGAGGTACTTCCTAGAAGAGCAAGATCATTGACAATGAGATTGATAGTAAGAGACAATGCATTCGATGGAGGTGCTGTAGATTGGGATGAGATTAATATGCAAGTCGTCTCAGCTAATTTTAGACTTACTGCTCCCGATGGTGGTGAATCATTTACTACGGGCCAAGAGGTGCGAGTTGAATGGGAGTTAGATGGCGCTGAAGATTTGTGTGATCGTGCTGAGATTCGAATTTCTGTGGATGGAGGAAATTCCTTTCCATATGTAGGTGCAACCAATGTTGACTTTGGAAGAGGATTTCAAGATGTTACAATTCCTGAGAGTCTTCCGTCAACTGAAAGTATGCGATTTCAAGTGATCTGTGCTGATTATGAGTGTTTTGCTTTTTATGACTTTTCAAACGATGATATTGCTTTATCTTCTGAGTGTAACAATACAACATCAAGTGCGATTTGCGATTCAGAGCCGTTGGTAGTTGATTTCAGAGATGGCAGTTTGGATTTGGATAATCCTATTTCATTGGGATTTGAAATGATAAATTATATTAAAACAGTAGAAGCAACTCCACCAACTATGGCATTAACGGCTTATAGTAATGCCAATAGAACTGACTGTCGTCAAAATGGTGCTGATAATCCATTTGATCAGATAACAATAACGCCAACTGTGAGTGGTGTATATCATTTTGAATTCAATGATGATGATAGTGATATAAGTGCCTATTCTGTTTTTGATAAAGCTACTTTTAGTACTAATGATCCATGTACTTCATTTGTTGGTTCTAATACTCACATTTCTGGTGGTGGATTTGTGCCTCGTAGATACATGAGAGTAGAACTTGAGTCTTGCACAGAATATGTA
>CAZPUF010000104.1:0-10133 GCA_964589705.1 uncultured Saprospiraceae bacterium
AATCTCAAGTCTATTTTACCCTTACTCGCCTCAGCAATTTTGTTGAATATTGGATTGATTTGACTTGCATCTCCACACCAATGTTCGGAGATAACCAACCAACGCGTATGGTCTTTTATGGATGCCGCTGAAGCTAACAAGGCTTCATTGAGTTTTAACTTTCTATCTAATCTGTTCTGTCTTTTCCAGTTTTGGGGTAGATACTTTACGTACCATACGGACTCATCAGTATTAAGATCCGCTTCAAAATTTGCGTTGTATGCAGCATAACTAATGCCTTTGTCATAATAGGCTTTGTAGTCTATATTATTGTTGCTATTGCCCATAGGTCATCTAATTTAGAACAAATTTATAGCTGATTTGAAAGCGAGCTATAGGCAATAATTCCCTATTTGTTGGCACAAAAGCATGATAATAGAGCTGAAATCTGGTAGACATTATTAATATCTATAATCTGAATTCTACACCATCTATTTAGCAAAGAAATAGCCTGCCGGATAGAAAATTAGATGATTTTACTAATTTTAGACATCACATAATAAAGGAAGACTGAAATGAGAAAACTCCCTATACTGATTGCCATGTGCTTGTGTCTGTATGCGTGTAATTCGGAGAATGATGGTACAAAGTCTACGGAGGCTGGTTTTTCAAAAACCACAACCGATATCCAACAATTTCAACTAGTACCTTCAAGCCATTCAAAGCTTGAATTCCAGAACATCCTGATAGAAAAGCAGGAACGAATGTGGTATAACTTCAATCAAGTCTATAATGGTGCAGGCGTTGCCCTCGGAGATATCAATAATGATGGACTGACGGATATTTTCTTTACAGGAAATGAATCAGAGAATAAGCTGTACTTAAATAAAGGGGATTTGGAATTTGAGGATATTACCCAATCCGCAAAAGTGACCAATAACGAAGGTTGGCATAATGGGGCGACTATGGTGGATATCAATGGCGATGGATGGCTTGATATATATATCTGCAGAGGAGGTTGGCGAGTCGATAGCCCAGATGTCAGAAAGAACCTACTATATATCAATGATAAACAAGGTGGCTTTGTCGAGTTTGCTGATCGCTTTGGCCTAGCTGATGACGGTCATTCATATCAGTCATTATTTCTGGATTATGACAATGATGGAGACTTGGATGTCTATTTGGTTAATCATCCAGTAGGACAACCTCATATAGAAGATTATATAGCTGGTCGCAAAAATGGATCTGAGTATCATAAGGATAAGTTGTATAGGAATAATGGCAATACCACCTTCACTGATGTAACTAAGGAAGCAGGCTTATATAATACCTGGGGCTATGGACTGAGTGTAACAGCTGCAGACCTTGACGATAACGGATATGTGGATATCTATGTAGCAAATGATTATTCTGAAGCTGACTATCTTTTTATGAATAATGGGGATGGCACTTTTGATGAAAAGATCAAAGAAGCTACCGGACACATTAGTCTCTTCAGCATGGGCACAGATATCATGGATTATAACAATGATGGCAAAGAAGATATTTTCGTATCTGAAATGTTGCCTAAGGGTTACAAGAAGTCTAAGACCTCTATGGCACCGATGTCCACCAGTCGATTTCAAAGACTTGTAGATGAAGGATTCCATTATCAGTACATGCATAATTCTATGCAGATGAATATGGGTAAGGGCAAGTTCAGTGAGGTGTCTCAAATGCTTGGTATCTCTAAATCTGATTGGAGTTGGTCTTGTTTTTTATCAGACATGGACAATGATGGATTGAGAGATTTATTTGTAGCCAACGGTTATAAGCGAGATGTATATGACAGAGACTCTTCTGATGATCGTCAGGCCTATATAGACAACAATAATCAGTCTATCCCAAGTATGGAAGAGTTTCTAAAACTTACGCCATCATCTAAGTCTTATAACTTCTTCTATAAGAATATTAATGGATATGCATTTGAAGAGGTCAGTAAAAAATGGGGCTCTACCATGCCTTCTTTTTCTAACGGTGCTTCTATAGGTGACTTAGACAATGATGGAGATTTGGATATAGTTACCAATAATTATGATGAAGCGCCCTTCTTATATGAAAATAAAGCCAATACAACTGGCCAAAAGTACCTTAGAATTAAACTGGAGGGAACTAAGCTCAACCCATCAGGTATAGGGGCCAAGATCGCAGTCAAAGCAGGAGATCAAGAATGGGTAGAGCAATTTAAAGTGACTCGAGGATTTTTAGCCTCAGTAGAACCCATCGCTCATTTTGGAGTCGGCGGACATGCCAAAGTAGATGAGGTAAAAGTCGTATGGCATGATGGAAAAGTAACAACTCAGAATAATATCGAGACCAACCAGGTTATTAGTATAAAGTATACAGAGGCCATAAATCAATCGGCAGAGTCAGAATCTACACCTATCCTTGCGGGTTTGGCAAGTGGTGTCCTCCCTAAGATTAAGCATAAGGAGAATAATTTTGATGATTTTAAAAAACAGATTTTATTACCGCATTCTCAATCACGGCTTGGTCCATTCTTGAGCAGAGGTGATGTCAATAAGGATGGATTGGCAGATATATATGTAGGAGGTGCTTCAGGACAATCAGGTGAATTACTTATTCAAAAGCAAGATGGTTCCTTCTCAAAGAAGAAGGTGGCGTCATTTCTAGGTGATAAAAATCATGAGGATATGGGCAGTTGCTTTTTTGATTTTGATAGTGATGGAGACATGGATTTGTATGTAGTTAGTGGTGGCTCAGAACATCCTGCTAATGATCCATACTATGGTGACAGGTTATATATCAACGATGGGAAGGGCAACTTTAAAAAGGATGAAAATTCGGTGCCAACCATTTATAGCAGTGGATCTTGTGTCCGTCCTTGTGATTATGACAGAGATGGCGATGTGGATCTCTTTGTAGGCGGTAGAACCATGCCTGATTTGTACCCATATCCGACAGTAAGCTATATACTCAAAAACAAGGACAATAGATTCTACATAGAACGTAATGGTCAGCATCTTTTCCCTTTTGTCAATGGCATGGTGACAGATGCTACGTGGACAGATATTAATGGCGATAATCTTATGGACCTAATCATTGTTGGAGAATGGATGCCTATTACTGTATTAATTAATAATGGTCAAACTTTAATCAATGCGACAGAGCAGATGGGTTTGGCTGATTCCAATGGCTGGTGGAATACCATAACCGCACGAGATTTAGATAAGGACGGAGATCAAGATTATGTGCTTGGCAATCTTGGAACTAATTATAAATTCAAGGCCAGTAAAGAAAAACCCTTTCATGTATATGCCAATGATTTTGATTGGAATGGTTCTTACGATATATTTCTGGCTAAGGAATTAGGAGACATACAGGTGCCGATTAGGGGAAGGGATTGTTCGTCTCAGCAAATGCCTAACATTAAAGAACGATTCGGATCATTTAAGGCTTTTGCAAATGCAGACATAACAGCATTACTTGGAGAGAAGATCGATGATGCTGTGCATTTACAAGCCAAAGAATTTCATAGTCTGATTCTTAGAAATAATGGAGGCAGTTTGGCGATAGAGTATCTGCCACACGAAAGCCAACTGTCTTGTGTCAATGCCATTGAGGTAGATGACTTCAATAATGATGGACATCTGGATGTGCTTGTAGCTGGCAATAATTTTGATACCGAATCAGAAACCACACGTGCAGATGGGTCTGTGGGTTTGCTGATGACAGGGCAAGCAGATGGCACTTTTGTATCTAAGCCCGTGGAGGAGAGTGGCATTTTGCTGCCTTATAATGTAAAAGATATGATTTCTGTAAGAACAGCCGATTCGAAAGTCATCCTAGTGGCATCTAATAATGATTATCTAAGGGCAATTAAATACTAAAAGATTATAACTAAAATTTTAGAATCATGAGAATATTTCTTTTAATCATAGCCACCTTTATGAGCTTCGTATCGATGGCCCAAGTTACCTATATCCATTGTGGTTCTTTATTGACAATGGAAAATAATAAAGTGCAAAATGAGATGACGATTATCGTAGAAGACCAGCGTGTGTCGTCTGTTGTCTCAGGATTCAGAGAAGCTCCGGATACTGTTAAGCTGATAGATTTAAGTAAGTATTTTGTCATGCCCGGCTGGATGGACATGCATGTTCATATTGAGCACGAATCTAGTCCGACCAGATATTTGGATAGATTTCGTCAAGAAGGTTCAGATATTGCTTTAGGCGCAGTTAAGTACTGCACAAGGACCTTGGAGGCAGGGTTCACTACCGTTAGGGATCTAGGAGGGACCGGTGCAAATGTCTCTTTGCGAAATGCGATTAATCTTGGAGATATAGAGGGTCCAAGAATCTTTACGGCAGAAAAAAGTTTGGCAACGACTGGTGGGCATGCTGATCCAACAAATGGCTTACGCAGTGATCTCAAAGGCAACCCGGGACCGGCTGATGGGGTCATAAATAGTGTAGAAGATGCAAAGAAAGCCGTCCGTCAGCGATATAAGAATGGAGCTGACTGTATCAAGATTACAGCGACAGGTGGAGTATTGAGTGTAGCTAAAGATGGGCAAGGTCCACAGTTTACAGTAGAAGAAGTAAAGGCAGTCGTGGATGCAGCGGCGGATTATGGTTATATCACCGCAGCGCATGCTCATGGTGCAGAAGGAATGAAGAGAGCAGTACTCGGTGGCATACACAGTATAGAGCATGGTACAAAGATGAATAAGGAAGTGATGAATTTAATGATAGAAAAAGGCACCTATTATGTGCCGACTATCTCAGCTGGAAAATTTGTAGCCGAGAAAGCAGCCATACCTGGTTACTATCCTAAAATTATTGTTCCTAAAGCCTTAGAAATCGGCCCACTAATCCAAGAAACCTTTTCTAAAGCCTACAAGGCTGGGGTCAAAATTGCGTTCGGTACTGACGCCGGTGTATCCCCTCATGGAGATAATGCCAAGGAGTTCGTCTTCATGGTAGAAGCAGGAATGCCAGAATATGAAGCACTAAAGTCTGCCACGGTCAATGCGGCAGACCTCATGAATAAAACCAGTGATTTAGGGACTATTGCAAAAGGCAAGTATGCGGATATAGTCGCTATGAAAGGTAGTCCCCTTGAAGATATTAATAATACACTGGATGTGCGATTTGTAATGAAAGCTGGGGAAGTTTATAAAGTGAATACCGAAGAGTAGTCAATATCTGCAATATCTTCTATATGATTAATACCATACAAGCCTAGCGCATCTAGCTGTACTTTGATGGCTAAGCTTATTACCTTTGCCACATGTCCACACCAAAGACAGTCGCCTTCCATACTTTGGGCTGTAAGCTCAATTTCTCAGAGACTTCAGCAATAAGCAGGCAGTTTGAAGCTGCTGGTTTTGGAATCAACCAATTCACTGAAGGGGCTGACATCTATGTCATCAATACCTGTTCAGTCACAGAGCAAGCAGACAGTAAATGCAGATACACCGTCCGACAAGCACTCAAGAAGTCTCCAGAAGCACGTGTGGTTGTTATCGGTTGTTATGCCCAGTTGAAACCTAAAGAGATTGCAGAGATAGATGGTGTAGATTTGGTTCTCGGTGCTTCAGAAAAATTTCAAGTATTAGATTACGTAGATGGATTGTCTAAGGCCTTAGGGCAGGCGGATGTGTATACTTCAGAAGTGCATCACGCCAATAGCTTTGAAGAGGCATTCTCTTTTGGAGATCGGACGAGAACTTTTCTTAAGGTACAAGATGGTTGTGATTATAAATGTGCCTTCTGTACCATACCCAATGCTAGAGGTAATAGCCGAAGTAATACGATAGAGAAAGTTGTAGAGCAAGCTAGGCAGATTGCTGCCATGGGTAATAAGGAGATTGTTCTAACTGGAGTAAATATTGGAGATTTTGGAAAACAGCCATATCTAACCCCTGAAGGGAATACGCGATATCGAAGAAAGGAATATTTCATTGACTTAATAAAGGCATTGGATAGGATAGAAGATGTCCAACGATTTCGCATATCCTCCATAGAACCAAATCTATGTACAGAACAAGTCATTGACTTTGTATCTCGCTCAGAAAAATTTATGCCGCATTTTCATATGCCCTTGCAATCAGGTTCTGATGTTATCCTCAAGCAAATGCGCCGACGGTATCGTACTTCATTGTACAGAGAGAGAATAGAATTTATTAAGCAATTGATGCCGCATTGTTGTGTAGGCGTAGATGTCATTGTTGGTTTTCCTGGAGAGACGGAGGAGCGATTCCTTGAGACTGTTGCTTTTTTGGAGTCCTTGGAGGTTTCATATCTGCATGTATTCACTTACTCAGAAAGAGAAAACACGGCGGCTTATGAGATGGAAGGAGTAGTGCCAGTGGAAGAAAGACGACGAAGAAATAAGGTGCTCCGAGCGCTGTCTGATAAGAAACGATTAGAATTTTATAAGTGTCATCTCAAAAGTACACGTCCTGTATTATTTGAGAAAAGTAAGAAAGAAGGCCACATAACAGGCTTTACAGACAATTACATCAAAGTAGAATTAAAAGCGCAACCTGATCTGATTAATCAAATTAAAATGGCTGATCTTTCTGCAATTAATTCTGATGAAAACATAGAGATATTCTTACCCGTTAATCCTATTGCAATTAGTTAATTATAGAATTAAAACCTTACGCCTACATAAGCTGTAATGAAATCTAAAGTGGTAGAAGGCACCATATTCACAGCATTAAAAAAACCTTTCTCATACTCAATGTCAAAAGTGAAGGCATAAAAATCCAAACCCACACCTAAGTGCCCACCCGCAGTAGAAGCATTGAAAATTAAATCCATATTATCTATCTCAGGTGCAGATACAATGGAGTCAATGGATAACAAGGCCTTAGCTCTCAAGGCAACCTTGTCAGAGAAATTTATCAAATTAAATCCAAGCCCAAATCTGAGCTTAAGCCAACTCATATTTTCCTCTACTGAGAAAAAGCTTCCTTCAGTAGCATTAAAATTAATCACATGATACTGTCCACTAAGTAGGAAGTACATATTGCCACTATTAAGCCGGGCATCTGCACCCAATAGATACCCTTGATTTCTTTCGCCAGAAGTAGTAATTATCTCACTTGGAGAACTAGCAGAAGAAATGCCTGTATAGACATTGAGACCACTTTGTGCTTTGGAAGAGGTAGTAATCATCAGGAGTAGAGTGGATATATATAACGCATACTTCATGTAAACAACTTGTTTCCACAAATTTACATATTATATCTGTTTATAATTTGATTTAGTGTGGGAATCCATTCTCAAAGGAATCAGAATTTTCTGCAGAAATCCTTTAATAGTCCTTCTGCTGATATTGATATTATTGTATTGCTTTTTCTTTTCAGCTACGGTCGCTATTAATTAGGATTTAATTTGGGGCCATGTTTCTATCAACTAACTGGCGCCAGCTTCACCTTTAACCCTTCTAGCGAAGCATTGATTCGGATCTGACAACTTAGCCTTGAATTATCTTCGACAAAGAAGGCTTGGTCCAGCATATCTTCTTCGTCATCAGATGCCTCTCGTAGCTCATGCTCTGATTCTACATAACAATGGCACGAAGCACATAAGGCCATACCGCCACAGGTGCCCTCTACTGGAAGATCATAGGACTTGATGACTTCCATGAGATTAAGATTCATGTCAGTCGGTGCTTCCAGATGATGTTCTAGGTCATCCCTATCCGTAACTGTTATTTTGATGATGTCTTCCAATAGATGCAATATTGTAATTAAGTACTAGCACCAGGTACACCTGTCACCGTTGTATACTTAAAGCTCAACTTCTGATCAGGATATATATGCTTAAAGGCTGATTGTACCATAAGCGTTGCTTCATGAAAACCACAGAGAATTAGTTTTAGTTTCCCTTCATAGGTATTGATATCTCCTATGGCAAATATCCCTTCTACACCAGTACTATAATCAAGGGTATTCACTTCGATGGCACTCCGATTAATATTAAGTCCCCAATCTGCAATAGGTCCGAGTTTTGGCGTCAATCCAAAAAGCGGAATGAAGTAGTCCACATCCATTGTTTTCTCTCCGTCGACTTTAGATTTGATCACGACTTGTTCTAGAGCAGTAGTGCCTTTGACGCCTATGGCTTGGGATTCAGTTATCAGATTGACTTTCCCTTCATTGGCAAGTGCCAATACTTTATCTACACTATCGAGCGCTCCTCTAAAGCTGGACCTCCTATGTATCAATGTCGTAGTGGCTGCAATATTTGCCAATTCTATGGTCCAATCCAACGCAGAGTCACCTCCACCAGCTATCAATATATTTTTACCTCTGTATTTCTCAGGCTCTTTCACCATATAGTCTACACCGTTATCCTCATATTTGGCGATGTTTTCTATAGGTGGTTTTCGAGGCTCGAAGCAGCCTAGCCCACCTGCTATGGCAATGACAGGGGCCTTAATGATAGTGCCTTTATTAGTGGTAAGTGTGTATTCTTTATCTCCTGTTTTTTCTATGGATACTGCTTTTTCTCCAAGAGTAAATCCTGGTTTGAAAGGTGCTATTTGTTTCATTAGATTATCTACAAGATCACCTGCAAGTATACTTGGAAAACCCGGGATATCGTAGATCGGTTTTTTAGGATAGATCTCACTCAACTGACCACCTGGTTGGGGGAGTACATCCACTAGATGGCATTTGAGCTTAAGCAGTCCAGCCTCAAATACAGTGAACAATCCACAAGGCCCTGCGCCAATTATAAGTATGTCAGTGCTTATCATGGAGTGAGGTATGATTTATAATAAAGCTTATCTGAATTAAAATATTCATGGTTGCAAAGTTAGTGAATCAGAACATCCTATGTTGACCTGGCTGGCAAAACAATAAGTCAAAATATTGTTTTGCTATATGACTTAATCAGCTAGTATTTATTTGTTTTTTTATGTTTTTGGCGCCATCTTTTTTTTGACCAAAACATTAGCAACCAATGAACAAATAACAACCAGGATACCAACCAATGCCAAAATATTCTGACCCTCACCGAATACAAGCCAACCTGCTAGCACAGTAAATATTGCCTCTGAATACTTGACTGGTGTAATGAGGTTAGTCTCAGCAGCTTGTAGTGATTTAGTCATCCAGATCTGTGCTAAAAAGCCCAAGGCCCCAAGACTACAGAGGTATAACCACTCGATGCCAACTGGTGGAATCCAATTAAACAAACAACCAATGGCCCCGACAATTGTAGAAGTCACCATAAAGTAATTGACGATAACAAGATGATTTTCTCTATCGCCTATCATGCGTATTGTAGTATAGACAAGTCCACTAAGTACGGCTGCACCCATGATAACAAAGAGACCAGTAAATGATACTCTAGGATCAAATCCTTTAATCATACTTACGCCACCAAAGGCAGAGATAAAGAAGAGCCATTGTATCGGTTTTACCTTTTCCTTGATAAGAAATATTGCAAAGGTTGTGGCGAAGATTGGTGACAAGTATCGTAGAGATACAGCAGTGCCTACTGGCATCATTTGGATGGCTTTATAAAACAGAGCCATAGAACTGACGCCAAAAAGAGATCTAAGTAAGAGTAGTTGTCTGTGAGTACCAAGAAAAGAAATATTGGCTTTATATATGAAATAGCAACCAATCATTGCAGAACCAATAGATCTGAAAAAAACCAATTGGAATACAGGAAGGTGATTCACATAGCGTATAATCATATTCATGACTGCAAAGGTGAATGCAGATAGAATCATGTATATAATGGCTTTGTTGATAGGTGATACTTATTAAGACGGCCAAGGTACGGAAGTTGTCGTTAAAGGTGACTGGGCAGCTTTTTACGCAACAATGGAACTTTAAGCACAAATGAATTGTGATATATGTGCTCATCATAAAGTAATTGCTTCATTATAGAGGAAAATAATGAGATATGTGCCTAGCAAATGCTTTAAAGTAAATACCTTGCAGCTCATTTGACGTTGTCTAACTAAATTGAATAGATTTAGCTATTTGCTTTTAACAAGATGATGCTTATTTATTAACCAAAATTTTAAAATGGCAGATAGCTATAACAAAAAAGAACGAGACAAGAAAAGAAGAAAAAGAAAGCAAGACAAAGCCGAGAAGAAAAAACAAAGACAAGAGG
>CAZPUF010000105.1:0-10091 GCA_964589705.1 uncultured Saprospiraceae bacterium
CGCACGCTGGTTTTCAAGACCAGTGCATTAAACCAGCTCTGCCACTCTTCCTATATAAAAAAATCAAGCGCTTCTTTCTTCAAGAAGCGCCTGCAAATGTATAATCTATTTTTATCATTTAAAAGGCTTATTTATCAAATTAGCCTTTGTAGGTTTTTTTCCTTTAGCTCAGACTGGATATGTCCCTTATAAGAATACTCTTTCTTTTGAAATAGATCTGATTTTGTCTCTTCAGATCGTTGAGCACATAGGTCACTGTCTGTCTTGATGTGCCAGTATAATTGGCGATATCTTGTTGTGTCAAGCTATGCTTTATAAGCATTTCTAGGCCTACTTTACGTCCATTAGTCTTAGCATTATCCTTTAGAAAGTCAATTATTCTTTCTCTAGCATCTTTAAATACCAATGACTCAAATCTATCTTCTAAGTACATTAACCTTTTGCCTAACATAGAGATGAATTTCTCAGTTAGATTCCAGTTTTCTTTAAGATAAGCCTTGAAATCTTTAGAATCTATAGCAAAGCAAATAACGTCCTTGTCTATAGATTTTGCGGTATTTAGCCTATCAGGCTGTCCTGATACATACTCTACGCCAAATATTGACTTAGGATGAATGATAGTCTTGATGACTTCCCTGCCCTCTCCAGATTTAGAAATAATTTTAATTATTCCATTGATAAGAATATATACTTCTTCTGGATTATCTCCCACTCTGTATATAATCTGATGCTTACTGTATTTCTTTACAGATGCCAATGCTGCCAAATCTTGTAAATCTTCAATTGGAAGACCTTCAAATAGTTTTACTTCAGATAGATACTGCGTTTTAGTGTTTAAATCCATCAACTCATTCTTTTCTAGGTTACTCCGGCAGCACATACATATATATGTGTACCGTTATAAAATTCGTTTTAACCGATAAACTTAGAAAAGATGGATTTGTAGATAGATGGATGTAAAAATGAAGATGTTGACTTTACTGAACCGATATAGAATCCAGTGCAATCTGATAAGCCGCAAATATGCCTTCACCACCTTCAATATTACTGAATGTAGGTATCGGCGCATCTATAGGGCTCTGCTGTGTTTCTTTTTGGTTTGTGAGCATTCTATGAAACAAAAAGTGATCATTAGAAATGGTTCTCACATTAAGATAGATGGTTGATGGATTAAGCTCCGTGGATTCAGGAGCTCTGACGAGCAGAGATACATTATTATCTCTATCCAATAGAGTATTATCAATAAGTGTGCCATCAGTATGAGTCAATACAAAAACAGCAGGTATTTCATTATCTGGCTGATTAACTATATCCAAAGTGTAATTTAATCCAGCATCTGTAACAAATGGAATAATATGATAATGAAATCCTTCACGTAAGTCTTGTAACTTAAAATTGAGAATCCAGAAATTTCGGCCATCCACATTCATGACCTCAGTGGGTAAGGTGGATGATACGCCAGCTTTAGGAGGGACTATTGTCGTGGCTCGTGTTTTGCCAAGACCTATGTCAGAAAAGTCTGTTTCTAAGAGAAGTTCTTGACCTTGGTGAAAGTCAAATTCAGGAACAACCCATTGTCCAACTTTGCTGATCCAGTTCAAGCTGATTTGACTATCAGCATCATCAAGATTCTCCAGTGTCGTTATTCCTTCTGTGTCAGTTGGAAATGATTCTTCTTCATTAAGGCCAAAAGTCGTTGTAACTCGTATAGAAACTGGCTTACCAACTTCAAGCTCGGCCAGAACAGCCGTCTTTTTTTCAGGAGTAGGTAGGTCAATATCGAACGGAGCATCACAAGACAATGCTAACGAGAGTACCAAAAAGAGTGATATACGAGTGGTTATTCTCAATCTTAATTCTTACTTCTTTTAGACGTAACTTTTTATAAGAAAGTCACAGCTCACAAAGATAATATACTTCCTATTCTATTGCAGATTTTATGATTTAAATGCAGGGGTAAACAGGAGTTTTAACATCTAATAGTTGTCAAAAGGTAATATTATAGCTGAAGGTCGGGAAAATCCTAAAAAGGAAGAATTGTTCGTATTCAATGGATAAATCAGTATTAACAATTTCTCTTATATATAAAGGATTGATTCTGTTATAGGCATTATACACTCCCAAAGTTAATTTGGTTTTTCCCCATCTGTATTTATTATAAAAATTGAACCCTAAATCGAGCCTGTGATATGCAGGTAATTCCTGATTGTTAATCTCGTCTAAGACCCTGATTCTTGTCAAATTACGGTTGACATCTAAGTAATTATAGTTGACTGTACTTGGAATAGTAATCGGTATACCCGACCCATATTCGAAATTGCTCGAGAATTCAATATTTTCATTGAATTTGTGAGTCAAACTGGCATTAAGCACATGTCTTCTATCGTATCTGAATCTAAATTTTTCTTGCTGTATAGCATCAAACTGTCGGAAACTCCAGGATAAGGTATAGCCCAGCTCTAATCTAGTTTTCTTAAGAATTTCTGTCTCTAGGCTAAATTCACCACCATAAGACTCCCCTGATCCTTGGGGTACTTGTCTGTCCCAGTTATTTGTCTCTGTTATTCTTAAAACCCCACTACCAAATCGAGTGACATTGCTCAACTGCTTATAATAAAATTCGACACCGATGGATGACCGACTGTTAATATTCAAAAAATGACCAAATGTAGTGGTCCATGCTCGTTCTGGTATTAGATTTTCTGTGGTTGGAACCCAGATATCTACAGGGACATCTAGTCCAGTGTTCGAAATGGAATGTAAAAACTGGGCCATCATACCCCAGGATATTTTCATATCATATTTACCCTTCCCAGTTGTAAATAAGACTCTGGGCTGAGGGATCAAAAACTGTTTTCCAGAATTGAGAATTAATTGATTAATCCCAACATTCAACTTGGTATGCTCACTGAATCGAATCTCATCCTCGATGTACAATTCTAGTTCTGTAGACTTAAGATTAAAATCACTGACTTCATTTTCCAGGATGGTACTTGTAATCGCTTGATCAAAAGAGACTATGTTGTCGTCCTGGTCCGAAAAGATAAATTGCGGAGAAAAGTCATGTCTAATATAGCCTACTCCAAATTTCATAACATGCTTCGCAGATGGATAGTAGTCAAAATCTAGTCTGAAGCCCTGGTCATTGATTTGAGTCTGATAATAGCTAGCATCATAGACAGATGATTCCACTTCATTTGACACAATAGACTCTACTCTATCATGCGTAAAGGAATTAAAGCTATGCGATGATGTGTAGACGGATAAGTTGACAAAAGATTTGTCATTAATTCTGGAATTAAATCTCAGAGAAGCAAGGGTATTACTGGTTGTCCAACTTATTTCTTCCAATTCTCTCAGTGAACCCTTGGATCTATCATCGCCAGTATCACCAAAGAACTCGTCACCTGTATAGTAGCTTAAATGTATTCTCGAATGTTCACCCAATTTGAAATTAAGCTTGGCATTGATATCATAGAAATTTATTGCATTTTCTCGGGTGTCAAGTGGCGTAGAGTTAAATTGATTAAATGAGCTAATCCATGGGTCTACTGTGGTTCGTCTAGCGCTGATTAAAAATGAAGCTTTGTCCTTAATAATTGGACCTTCGAATGAGGCTTTTGCCGTAAGTACACCTAAGGAAATATCGGCACCAAATTTTTGATTGTTTCCATCCCTCGATCTGATGTCCAGGACAGATGAAAGCCTGCCTGAATAGTGGGACGGAAAAGTGCCTTTAAATAATTTGGCACTTTTGATCACATTGGCATTGAATATGGACAAAAGACCAAATAAATGATTGGCATTATACACTGGTACGCCATCGAAGAGGACGAGATTCTGATTGATAGAACCTCCTCTGACACTCATGCCTCCAAACCCATCTGAACCTGATGTGACACCAGGTCTTGAGTACGCTAATCGAAGTATATCTGGTTCTCCTCCTACAGGAAGAAAAGAGTTCAAGTTTTCTAATGGTAAGACTTCTTCACTCGGAGATTCGGCTTCTTGTAGCGGGATGATTTTAGTATCGGTGATAATAATTTCATTCAGTTGTATCCTTGGGTCTAGGGATACATTAATCGTCGTGTCATTTGTCAGACTTACTTCCTTTATGCCCAGATTGTATCCCAGATATGAATAGTATATACGTTGTACACCTTTGGGTAAGGTGAAACTATAAAAGCCATATTCATTACTAACAGTTCCAGCAGTTTTATCATATAGATATACATTAGAACTTACCAGAGATTCACCGGATTGAAGATCGGTGATATACCCAGAAATTGTGATCTTCTCATCGCTATTCCGATACTCATCTTTGTAGAGCACGATTTGGCTTCCAACGATTTTATACTTGACATGGTGCCTGTCCAGCAGATATACTAGAACCTCCCCTACTTCGGTTTGATTGACTTTGAAATTTATTAGTGAATCTCCTGGAAAAATTTCTTCTTGGAAAGCGATGGTGACAGCTGCCTCTTCCGAAATATCAAATAATACTTCCCTTAATGTTTTGTCTCTTCCTGAGTAATCTATTAATATCTCATCTGGAATAACATCCTGTGCAGTAGCGGCGACCATCATAAAGATGGCAGCAAGAGATAATAGATATTTATGGTTGGATAATAACACAGTTATAGCAAAAGTCTACTAAGACAAAGTTAGTCATTATGAAGCTGACTGATTGTCTTGGTTAATCTATTAACAAAAACTATGCGGTATTATTTGGAGCTTATATTACTTATCTCAATTTTCTTGAGACCTACTCGCTCGATTTTCATACTTCTGGTACTCTGCAGAATATACAAACATTCATTTATGTCTACTGGTTTGAAGTCTATAGCAGTTATAGCGCGACCAGCTAACGACGATCCATCAACAACTGTAATTTCAACACCGTAGAATTTCTCAATAGAGGCAAAGACTTCGGTTAGTGGTGTATTATCCCATTGAATGATTCCATCTTTCCATCCAGCAACAGAAGGATCTGCAATAGATATCTCAGTTGTTTGACTTTCGCTATCAAATATCAATCGCTTGCCTTGTCCAACAGTAAGTTGGTCATTATTAATATCAAATTTGACAGAACCTTTTTCTACATCAGCGATAAACTTGTTGTCGCCTCCATAGCTTTGCACATTGAGCATGGTATTATTGGCCTTAGCTTGTACATCTTTAAAATCAAGGTTTAGAGCCCCGCCTTCTTTGGCTAAGTTTAAATATAACTGACCATCCAGTTGACTAATGGTGAAATCTTCCTTATTAAAGTTGACGCTAGTACTAGGAGCTATGGTCGCGGTGCTAAATGCATCCAAGTTTATGGTCCTAGCCACTAAATCATCATTTGAGATAGCATTATTGATATTAGTCATCATTTTATACCCTCCATAGAAGAGCGCAGCGATAACAACAGCAGATAAAAGTAACCTGATAAGTGATATTCCTTTTGGTGCAACCGTAGTAGCATCAAGAGATTGTGGAATATTATATTTTTTGACGAAGTCTTTATATGCGGCATCCGCATCAAAAGACACTGTAGATTTGTAATTAGATACAGAGCCCCAAACGTCCTTGAAGTCATTAAGGACTTGGCCGTTGCCAGAACTCTCTGACAGCCAGCTGTTTAGCTCTTTTAACTCAGCGATATTGAGTTCGCTATTGAGTTTTTTGGTTATTAACGATATTAGATGATCCTTTCCCACGTGTAAATAAGACATTTGTTAAGAAGATTACCCCTATCCCGATTCTTCCTTTTCTAACAATTTTCTGTAATTGACCATTTCCTCTCTTAGAATCCTCAGCGCTTTTGACATCTGATTTTCCACCGTTTTAACGGAAATATCCAACCTTTGCGCCACTTCCTTATACGAAAGTTCTTCAAATCTGTTAAGAATAAAGACTAATCGACACTTTTCGGGGAGTCTGTCTATGACATCGTTCAGGTAGCTTTCTAATTCTTGAAACTCTAGTTCTTCCTGCGAGTTCGCTGAATTGTCGCTAAGTTCAATATTTAAATCGTCAGAATCAAATATTTCCTTATGTGATTTGATCTTATTGAGAGATCTATTGTAAACTGACCTCTTTAGGTAGCCTACAAGGGATTGGATCTGTACTGTCTCTCTTTTTCTGAACAGTTCATAGAAGACTTCTTGTACTATATCTTCGGCTAAGCTTCTTTCCTTGGTAATACGCAACGCAGTAAGACACATGGTCTCATAGTATTCTTTGAAAATCAGCTCCAATCCTTTGGAACCATTTTCTTTGAATATTTTCAATAATTCTGCGTCAGTATGTGCCACCAGGTACAAGTTAGATTAAGATCTAGACTGTCGTCTCTATCATAACATTAACAATTAAAAGTCTCATTATCAGTGAATTAGGACTAATTACGTGGGAAGTCCGTCTCCACTACTTCTATGCTATGCAAAAATGAATCCAAGTCGATGTACAAATGAAACTTTAAGATTTAATACTTGAGAGTGAAGTCTATTGACGGAATATAGGCGACAAAGTGCTTTTGGATTTTGATTCAAAATTGAATCCTTTGAGTTACATTTGAGTACATCAAGAAAAAGTAATACTTATGAAAAATTTTATCCTTACCCTTATTGTATTGGGTATCTCTAGCGTTTTGCTTTTTGGACAAAGTGCTGCTGCAGAGGAGAATGGTAGCAAAATATTAGAGCTGCTCCATAAAATAGAAGCTGCGGAGGCAGACAAAGGCACGGTACACTGTGAGGTTCCATGCGGTATATATGGAGATTCGCTCCGTATAAGTCTTATTAGAGAGCATAGCGCGACAATAGAAAAGGCTATGAACCAAATTAACAAAGCATCTAATGCAGAATCGCCTAATTATAACCAGCTTATAAGATGGGTCAATAACAAAGAGAAGCATGCTGAAGAAATCCAACACATTGTGGCTCAGTATTTTATGCACCAACGTGTCAAGATTCCAGCCAAAGACATGAAGAAAATGGAAATGGAAAAAGCACATGCTAAATACAATAGACAACTGAGTGGTCTACATGCTATACAGGTATATGCTATGAAATGTAAGCAGAGTACTGACTTAAATCAAGTCGGAAACTTGAATACGGCCATTTCAGAATTTGAGGAGTTTTATTTCCACCCTCACGAGCATTAAGAATTAGAATTAACATTATATCTTTGCGCCTCTTTACGAAAGTAGAGGGCTCATAATGGTGATTGTAGCTCAGTTGGTTAGAGCACTGGTTTGTGGTTCCAGGGGCCGCGGGTTCGAATCCCGTCTTTCACCCAAAACGGGACAGGTTGCGAAATCTGTCCCGTTTTTTTTTATTTACTCTCTTGCTAGCTAGTATTATTTCAACTTAGCTAGGAATCTTTTATTCCTTTTAGAGGTTCGTTTAGAATGAAACGGCTGGAAATTCTCTTAAAATTTCATCACATCTAATCCTGACTCTATTGCACTTACTGCAAAATTAGGATACTCTAGCTATTGCTTCGGGGTTAGGGTGAATATATGATTTCAAGCTTTTAGGTTTTAGAATGGTAAGCCGATGCCTCCTGTCAAATATCCACCATCTCTACCTCTAGAATAATTAAATACCAAACCAACATTTGGCTTATTAATCAAACGGAAAGAAACACCTGGGTCTACATTAAAGCCGTCATCAAACAAGGCTAATCCATCTCCAAAGACCTGTCCTACATCTACAAAACCACCAATCTCAATTGACATTGGATACCCTAGTACGGGTATAGTTCCTAAGGTGTAACGAACTTCTCCACTACCAAAAGCAGAATGTTGTCCTCTAAATCGTCCTACATCATAAGCTCTAATAGAATTGTCGCCTCCAATTTTAGATAACATATCAAAAGGTATATTAGATTCAGACTTCAGTGAAAGCCCTCCTCTAAGTAGAACAACTAACTTTTGTGAAGGACCTGAAAAATATTGTCTTAAATCTACGTCCAAAGCATTAAAATCTTCAGCTGCTCCTTCTTCCATAACATCTGATAGGTTAACACCAGAATAAGTCATTTTAATATAAAACCCTTTAGATGAAGCAAATTCTTGATCTCTGTGGTCATAGATCAGAGTTGCTCTGAAACTAACACCAGTTCCACCATCTAAACCTATTAAGCCTTGAGATAAAGGCGAGTCTTGTAAAAATGGTGCACCTTCAATATCGCTCAGTTCTTGGAATGAAAATCCTACGTCATAATTGTCGTAGCCAACACCTACCCCAACTCGCAAATTCTGGATGGGCAAGAGGTATAAATCTACGATTCCATTCAATCGGTTGGTCCTGTATATTGTACCATCACTAACATCGGTTACTGGGCCAAAACCAAAAAATCTTTCTCTAGGCTCGTTAATTGATCTGAAATCTATATCGTAACCTATAAGAGAATTAGCTACTGTGAAGTTTTCATAATCTAAGCTGATATTTCTAAAGCTCTCTCCTCCAAAGAAGGCTGAAAATTGATAGTTATGATAAGCGCCTGGGCAGCTTACTGAAGTTAGTCCGAAGCCACCTCCGATAAAGTCATTAGTGTATCCCGAAACGGAGAAGCTACCTGTCACTGTTCCTTCTCTAGTTGCATTGAAGAAACTTCCTCCTAGTCCGATTGATGAACCTCCAAAATTTGTAGAATTAACAAATGGAAATGGTGAGAATCTTACATTCTTCCCATGATTTCCCTTGTCCCACCATATACCATGTAGCGTTTTTGCTAATGCCTTGTCTTCATCAAGGTTTTTGAAAATGAACTTAAAAGGTCTTTTAATGTGGTCAAAGTTTTTGGGTTGTACAATGAAGTTATCGCCTACTTCTCCAGTAGATGGAGAAGGTATGGATACTACATTTGAGTCGTTATTGACACTTACTGTTGCAGTATAAATTTCATCATTATGTGTAGCGAGTCTGCCAGCACTATACCCAGGAGTATAACTTAAGCTAAATGGTAATTCATAGTTACCTTCTTTGACTGTACTACTAACTGAGTAAGGTATTATGACATTAACTTCTTCCCTATAGACTGCTGTCTTACCTAATTTCGTAGGTACCCAGTCTTGCATTGACTCTGGATATCTTGGGTCATCAAAAGTAAACCCATCTATATTAGGAGTAATAATTGAAGTCCGTGGTGGTACTCTTCCTTCATTTCCAATAGCACCCATCCACAATCCTTTAGGGATTTTAAATTGTATGGTTATGTAGGAAGTATTTCCAGGAGCTACGGACTGTTTATTTGAAGAAACAGTAATGGCAATCGGATTTTTGGTTGTTTGCGATTGGCAAAGAACCAAGGAGAAAAAAGTCAAGAAAAGGGTAATGATTAATTTTTTGGATTGCATATTGAGGCTTATTTTGTTGAGGCAAAAATACACAAAGGAAGCTTACTAATTATAATTTCAAAACAATTTTAAACCACTGATATTCACGAGTTTATGTAAATAAATTTTGTTTTAATATTACCATTCTCTCATATATCTCTCGTATAAAGTATATGTTTTTTACTTAGTGTAAAATATCTAAATCTTTACAATTATTTCTTCTTCATAATGGCGGCTTGCCAGGTAGAAAAACGTAGCAGATAATATATTTGTCACAAATGTGATTGAAAATGCCACCTCAAGGCATCAGTCCCTAAAGTAGGCTCCAAATAATCGCTTATAATTCCAATAGTTAGAGGTCCTAATCCAAGCCCGATTGCATTAAGCATCGAGATGCCAAAACTCAGTATTGGCTTTCTACAACCCAGCCGCGTCATTTCTTATATAATGATTTTTGTTTGGATTCTTGATCAATTGTCATCCAGTCAGAAAGACCAAATTCTTTGCCGATATAAGCTTCCATTTCGTATAGAGATGGGAAAGTGGTTTTAAATGGTTCGGTTCTCATCGCGGATGTTTAGTGTATCGGTGACTTACCGCGATCACTGCTATAAATTATTAATAGATTAACCTGCAATCAAGTAGCCACCATCAGCAGTAAACGATTGACCTGTACAATAACTCGCAGCTTCAGAAGCGAGAAATAGCGCTAGGCCTGCCATCTCATCGGGTTCTGCTGCTCTTCCGCTTGGGATGTGGCCGA
>CAZPUF010000106.1:0-10001 GCA_964589705.1 uncultured Saprospiraceae bacterium
CTGGAACAGGCCTATTACAATCAAAAGGTCCTATGTTATTATTTGTAGGACAAGTTACCTCCAGTTCACAACATGGATTACATTCTAGCGGGGTAAGAGATTCCATGCATCTAACATCAATTTGTTGCATTGGTGTTGTAAACTCCATTGAAGGACAACTAGAAGGAGCATTGAACCAACGACCTTGTCTGTCTCTAACAACATTCCTTGGAGAATCACCTGGGCACTCCACAAGCTGGAAGAAATCCAACTGACATTCCGGCACAACCTCTTCTAATGTCGGCACACAAGCTCCAACTCTAAAACCAACATAATCAAACGAGCACCCTCCTACTGGATTTTGATACTTAAAATATAAAGTCGATACAGTGGAAGGCGCAATTGTATATGCACCATTTGGATTAGCTGAACAACCTGGACCATCAGTTATAACTTCATTAGAACCTGGGCCTACTCCCATCCTTCCGCTAGGGTTAAAACAGTTAGTTAGATTTAATCCAGATACAGTTGCACTTGCACCAGCACCCACAAGATTAGTACCTATTGTTACTTCAGACATCACTTCCAGACCTCTAATAAAGATTTCCTGTACGTTTATTGGCGTACAGAAATTAAGGCACACAATACCAGTACCGCCATCATTATCAAAAAAGCCAAATGTACTACCATTACCATCTAGACTTACGTCTACATCACTAAATACAAATTCATAGGTTCCTGCTTTGGCACCATTAAGTCTTATAACACCAGTCGGAAGACCGGCAGCATTTGTTCCTGTTCTATCAAGCACTATATTTCTAAACTCTTGATTAACTGGACAGCTCGTCGCCGCACAAGCAGGTGCATCTGCACAATCAAAGTTACATTCCCCTACTATTTCTACGATATCAGAACATCCAATATCAAAAGTCTCTAAGGCAATGCCGTTCTCAACAGCAACTCTCATATCAACATTGCCACTACCGTCTGCTGCAGGGATATTAGAGCCGCATTGCGTTCCATTAAATATTCTTCCTAGACCATCTACTAAGACATTTCTTGCAGAACCAAAATTCCCTAATGGTCCCACACAGGCTATTCTTTGTACCTCTACTGGACATACTGGAACTGCAGAAGCTACTGGTGGTGCATTACAAACGCCTACTCTAAAACCAGCATAATCGCCCATACATCCTCCAGGTGGATTCATGTACTTAAAATACATAGTAGATACATTATTTCCGCCAGCTACTGTATACATCCCATTAGCCTGTACTCGACAACCCGATCCACCTGTAGTAATCTTATCACCTCCTGTGATATTCATATTATTGACTCTATTGTTACCTCCACAGAAGGTAAGATTTAATCCAGACAGTGATGCACCTGCACCAGTACCTGCTATGGACGTACCGATTTCAGCCATAGACTCCACTTCAAGACCATATATTTCTATTTGTTGTATATCTATCGGTCTACAAAAATCTACTCTGATTATTCCAGTACCTCCATCTGTATCCCATACGCCAAATGTAGTTCCGTTACCATCTAGATTATTGGCGATATCACCGTATATAAATTCATATTGCCCAAAACAAATACCATCAACTTCCACAATACCAACAGGAAGTGGCAAATTAGGATTCTGGGGATTAGGAAGACTTCCTGTTTGATCCAAGTTAATAAATTCAAAATCACCTGCAGGACAGACTGTACATGGAGGTGGAGGTATATTGGCAAGACAGGTACCTATGGATATAGTATAAAAGTCATTTCTAAATACAGATACGCAAACTTCGAAACATGAGAATGTTCCGTTGAGCTGTAAAGAATAACCAGAATCGCCAGTCCATGGAGGTCCTGTAAGCGAAGTAGCGCAACTATTGATACACGTTGCAGCAATTATTGCTCCATTACAATCCTTGATTGTAACTTCTGAATCAGTTTGAAGGGCACCCAAATTAATTACTGGGTTGGTTAGTGCCGTGCCAAAGGTAAATTGCCAATTATCTGTATCGCCATTAGAAGCGGTAGTTCCTACACTGCTTCCACTAAGATCTGGATTATTGACACCAGTGTACTCTACGAAGCCTTCTATTGTTGTAGAGCAACCACTATCCTCTGCAAAGCCTTCTCCACCTAATACATTACCCGCAGGATCTGCAACTGGAGTCCAGTTAAAAATATCATAACAATCAGCACCGCATTCTGCATCAGAATCAGCGTTAGGTGGTGTTACCTGAGAATAAGAATTAATTGATATAAACAAGATGAATATGGAGTATAGAACTCCAGATTTGGTAAGATTATACATTCGTCTGTCGATTAAGATTGAGTTTAATTTCGTAAATCAGGCATTTTTCGTCTTCATTTGCCTAATCGGAAGTAAAAATACTACTCCCTCATAGTGTTAAATAATATATATGATATTTAGTGGATAACTGGCGCTAAATGAAGTTCAAGGTGATAAGTGAAGCAAAATCGTACATTAAGATTATTTCATATATGAATTATCAAAAAAGGACTGAGATGTGGTTAATGTACGGGCAACATTAGCCAAGAGTCTCTTTCACCGCTTTTGTTTTCTATGTGTTTACATGGTTATCTGATTCATTCAATCCAAGCCCATACTTGCTATCGACGGCTTCTACTGTAGTTCGGTTTTTTCTTTTGTAGAAAGAATGGATGTAGAGTTTTATAAAGCAAAATACTCGACCTTCGGTTTTTACTAAGTATAGGATTTTAATCTGCTAAAGCTTCAAAGTATTGACATCTGTAGATGTCAAAAACATTTGCTTGTTGTTCTAGAATATCAAGCTGTCTTTTTATTAGGAATTGAGCAGAAAATAAAACCAAGGAGGTTTTAAATGGCGTTAAGAACAATGACCGTTTTTTTTGACGAGTGTAAGGTGGAGTTTGGCGCTAAAATGGCTATAGGCCCTCCTATCATTTACTCATCGATAAAATCGGTTAGACTAAATGGTCTATTCAGAATAATTGATATAAAATAGAAGACATCTACACTTTTGTAAGGTCTTCTATTACTGATCAATTTCTATATTTCTTAACTAATCAAAAGAAATACAATTCTAAAAATACTAGAGTCAAAGTAATTAGATTGATCATTTAGTAATAAGAAAAGTTGAAGCTAGTACACAAGTGAGGATTAAATGCTGACAAAACAGCTTGTAGTTCAGTCAATTTGAAAGAGGTGTAGTCAGTGTAAAAGTTGTATTCTCTCCTACCCTACTTTCTATTTCTATTCTGGCTTTATTTTGCTCTGCTAGTTTCATACAAGTAGATAAGCCAATACCACTTCCTCTCTCATAATCAGTTCCTGATTGGCTACTAACTACTTACCTTATCCATATCAACAATAACCAGATTGATGAATATGATAATTCATAATATATTCTGGACCTAGCTTTCTATAGAAAAAGCTAGAAATTGTATAGTTCTAGGATAGCCTCTAAAGGTTGAGTATCAGGCTGGCATATATACAATTTCTGAAAATCTTAAGTATGATATCACTGCCAATTTGGATTCACTGTGCTTGTATTCTGATAGTGAGATTGGTACATTTAGGTTAAGAATTAGAGTTATGCAAATCATGCCTATTATATTCCAAACTGAATAAATGAATGACTACTCAAGTAAATTATTCATTCTTATAATGTTATTTCTAGTAATAACTATCGGGATTCTTCGTGCCCAAAACTTCATAGATCATATTGGATCTGAAGATGGACTGACAACTCAGCTCTGTCAATACTTACAAGAAGACATATACGGAAATATTTGGGTGAGCTCTTTTGACAATTATATGAAGTATAATGGATATGAGGTTACAGCTTTTCCATTATCGAGTCGAAATAATTCCTATCCACCAATCAAAGACATAATTAGTGACAAAACTGGAAATGTTTGGATATTACAAGGAGCTGATAGAAGTGAAACTAGAGATAATTATCATATCAATCTTTTCAACTACCTAATAACAATCATCCATCCATTAACTAATGAGAAATACACTTTTGAGGAATATATGGGTGAAGAACTGCCAGAGAAAGATATAGTACATATTCAAGAGATTGGTGGCACAATCTATCTTATTACAGTGGACAACAAGGTATACTCCTATGATACCTCCTTACAACTATATACAGATTTTGAAAACTTTGATGGTCATATAAAGGTAAATGAAGATGGCCATATTGTAAAGCATAACTCATCTAAAATAGAAATATCAGATAGCAAGGGAAAAATTATATCTAGATTAGACAGCAATTATCTTAGGAGATATCCTGCATTTACAATTAATAAAAAAGGAAAAGTTTTTCTGCTTAATAAAGCAAAAGACTCTATAATCATAGAAAAATTCGAAGACAATAAGCTTTTTCAGGTGGAAAAGAATCTGGTCAAAACACCTATTTCCAAACTCAGATACATGGAAATAAATTTAATAGACAATAGCAATTTAATATACAACAACCAGATAGTGACTCGTCTAGATAGAACTAACTCTAACATAGAAGAGGTCCTTGCAAAAACCAGTATATATGATTATTTGATAAGTCAATCAGGCTTGCACTATTTTGCTACTAATGTTGGTATTTATGTTTTCGAAGATAAAGACGAGGTCTTTGGCCGGCGTTCTACCTTTAGCAGTACCCATCCTACTCATAGTGTAAGAGCCATTATGATAGACAATAACCTTTCTGCTTATAAAGTAGATGAAAAAGAAATACTCATATCTCCGAATGGAAAATATGATCTGCAATTTCTTGAAGAAGAATCTTTAGGCAAATTAATTACTCAACACTATTGGGATCCAAAATATAAAACAAGGTTGTGGTCTGTTGGACACCTTCCACATGGTAAGAGATTAATTGATTTTAAAAACAAGACGGTAAATTATTTTGAATATAGAATTAAATTCCCACACAGGTCTAATTGTATCATAAGATCATCCCTAGACGATCAAGTCTACCTTGGTGGCACTAACGGATTATACCACCTGCGTAATGATAAATTTTTCCCACTAAATATCTTACCAATAAATGGAGAATTACAAATCAATCAACTTGTAGAAGAAAGAGGACAATTATGGATTGCGAGTTCTGCCGGCTTACTTATAATGGATAATGACTCCACCTATAAAAAGCATACCTATCCGGACAGTGTCTCTTATCCCATACAATTTATCCACCCTGACAATGATGATGCAGACATATACTGGATAGGTACACATCATGGCGGACTCTTTAGATGGAACTATAGGACTAATAACTCGATAGGTTACAATACTGCAACTGGTCTATCAAATAATGACATACATGCCATACATGAAGATGAGCAAGGAAGACTATGGCTTCCCACAAATAATAATCTTAGTTGCCTAGATAAAGAGACAGGCCACATTGCCATTTTCACTGAGCAAGATGGAATCGCCCATTCTGAATTTAACAGGCATGGTTATTATCACGACACCACAACAAATATTGTATACTTTGGTGGGCTTAACGGATATACTTTCTTTAATCCTGATAGTGTATCAACTTCAGTATTTGACAGAGGAATAGATATAAGAGTGGTAAGTGCTCAGAAAACAAAAAAAAATGCTGAAAGTGAAAATATTTCCCAAAGTGTCATCCTAGAGAACCGCCTAGAATTTCTAGAAGATGATCTTTCAATAAAAATTGATTTAACAACAAATCGTCTCGCAAACACAAAAGAAATAAATTACTTCTATCGCATAGCTAATATTAATGAAGAGTGGATTGCAACCTCTGGCAATTTCGTAAATCTTAATAGACTTCCATACGGTAATCACATGCTTGAGATTGCTTCTGATCGTAATCGGCCCAGTTACACTTCTAATACTTTTACTATTCCAGTAAGTGTTATTCAACCATTTAGTAAAACGTGGTCCTTCTTTTGGATCATGGTTATAGGTAGTATAATGTTCATTTGGTTCTGCGTAAAACTATACTTAAAGAACCTACAAGAGAGGAATACGAAATTAGAAAATCTGGTCAAAGAAAGAACAAAAGAACTCGAAAGACTTAATGAAACAAAAAACAAAATCTTCACCATACTGGCGCATGACCTTAGAAACCCTATAAGTAGTCTCAAAGGCTTGGGAGAAAAAACTAAATTTCTTGCATATAACAACAGACTCACTGAGTTAGAAATACTATCTGTACAATCAGAAGCAAAACTAAATGCCCTTAATGATAATTTGAATAATATACTTTATTGGTCACTCAATGAAAATGACATGTTGACCTTACATCCAAAGAAATACGTATTGCTTGCTGAAATAAAAAAAATAATTACCATTTATTCAAGCCAAATAAATCAAAAGAAACTAAGTATAAATTTGAATGTCAAAGACAACATACAAGTATTCGAAGACATTAACGTATTACAGACACTTATCCGTAATTATGTAACAAATGCAATAAAATTTTCTTATCCAAAAGGTGTGATTAACTTCTCCATTGAAAATGAGACTGAAAACAATTTAATCCTAAAAATTGAAGACAATGGAATAGGGTTGGATAATAATTCCGACAATAATGAAACTGAGAATCAAATCAGGAATTCTGGGAGAGGATCAGGCATTGGATTAAGAATAACCGAGGAATTGGCAGAGAAAGCGAATATCAAAATTTCAATATGTTCTCAACAGAAAAAAGGAACATCAGTTTTTATCACTTTTACAAAGTGAATATATGATTCAGATTTATTTTAAAGCATCACAATTAAGCAAATCATAGCCATCCAAATCACATGGCGAATCTGATTCTGCACCTGGAAATGTAACTTCGGAAAGTATCTTAATTAAGTTTAATAGAAAAAAATCACATAAACACCTAATAGGGATTGGATATTTATATGACACGAAAAATAATTGGATTAATATTAGAAATATTAAAAGGACATTATTAACCTTTTTTAAAGCAATCCACGATATTCTTACGATAACGCTTACCTACTTCTACCATATTCCCATTCTCAAGAATGAGTTTATCATTTTCTAAGTCAAGCTTAACTACATGTCTAAGGTTGACCATAGTGGATCTGTGGCAGCGAAGAATATCTGTATTTTGAATATCTTCTTCCATTAAAGTCAACGATTTTTTAACGACATATCTTCTATCGTTAATAAGATTGATACTCACATAGTTGCCATCGACCTCTAAAGTCAATATCTCAGTAAGAGGAACTTTCACTATAGAGTTTTTATGTTTTACTCTAATACTTTCTTTTTCGACATTGACCAAGTTATTTATAATCTTGGATACATGAAATGAAAATGCCGCTTTGTCTACAGGCTTAGTAAGAAAAGCATTAGCACCGGAGTTCATGGCTTTAGTAATGATTTGCTTTGATGGATGACCAGTGCACACAATCACTGGTACATAGAGCTGATTAATAAGCTTAATACCATCTATGGAATTAGTTTCTCCGCTTAAGTAGAGATCAAGAACTACAAAATCAGGTTTCATACTTCTTATTGCTGGAATCACTTTATCCCAAGATTTGACAATGCCTACTGTCGAAACACCTTCTTCTTGAAGCAACATTTCAACCTCCCAAGCAATGGAAATATCATCTTCAACTATAAGAGCCTTGTATTTATCCAACAATCTAATTTTGTAAATCAATAAGCGATTTAGCCTAAAGTCGAAGATATTAGTAATATTTGGCTCTGATTAGGTGATTAACGATACTAACTGGTATTTAAGTGACTACATTCACTAATCTATGCTACTAGCGGAAACTGAATATTACTTATAGTGCCGCCTTCAGGATTAGCCTTTAATGTCAAACTTATCCCGGCTCTAGATGCTAGTTCATTACAAAGCTTGATACCTACCCCGCTTCCCTTTAGTTGATTTCTTTGTGACTTGATCTCATCAGATTCAACATGTCCTTCTTGAGGTAAGCCAATACCATTGTCTTTTATATTCAATTCTAAGTAATTAGTACTTATTCTGGATTCTATTTTGATCACGCTATCTTTTGTAGAGAATTTGATAGCATTACTCATAAGATTTCTAAGTATTGTTTGTAGTACTTTTAAGTCTGTGTTTATACTTGTTGACTTAGGTATCGTATTGACTATACTGATGCCTTTCAATTCTATCTCTGAGTTATAGAGTTCAATGAGATTGGACGTTTCTTCTTTTAAATCTATTTCTTTGACTTGTAATTCAAGCAAATTGGATTTAGATATTGCCCATAGCAATATGTTGTTTAAATTATCATTGAGGGCACCAAGCTTCCTGTCAGTCTGTGCTTCCAATTCATCCAACTCATCCAATCGATTGTTATATGCAAGAAACTTCACTTTCTTAGAAAGACTGCGCAAACTTGCAATAGGATTTCTTAAGTCGTGGGCTAAGATGGCAAATATCTTATTCTTTTCCTCATTGATTCTTGCCAACTGTGAAGCGGTATTTCTCATTCTTAAATAGAAGACTAGTGCAGCTAGCAGTGCTAGAAAAATAAGACTTCCTCCAATTAATAAAAGCTTAAATCTCTGCTCCAATGACACTTGCTGTTGCTCGATTAATCTTTTTTCAGATTCGGAATCTCGCAAAGCAAACTTTGTCTCTACATTCTCTATGTCATTGTTTTTTCGTCTTTGATAAGATGAGTCCATATACAACTGATACAGATCAAAATTATATCTAGCTTTTTTTGTTTCATTCTTAAGTAAATTGATACTAGCCCTAGAATTATATATGCTTGCTATCTCGTAGTAATATGAAGGTTGTGTTTTGCAGATTGCTAAGGCTTCATCTAGCAATTTCGAGGCTTGATTAATTTTTCCTGTTTTTATTAGATTCTCTGCATGGAAGAATCTGATATAATTACTCTGAAAATCATATTTGTTATCTATATCCATCCCTTTTTCGCCAATAGGAATTAATGAATCAATTGGCAAAGAATTCATCCTATCCAAGATTACGACAATTGAATTCAATGCATTAAATGGGTTATCAGATTCTATTGATTTCACATAACCTAACAAGTCATTATATGCTTGCCGCACTTCCAAACTATCTCTTCCTTTATCATATAATATAGCAAACGATCTTATAGGTTTACTATCATACAACATTCTCTCTAAGTAGCTCATATCCGTACGAGAATAAAAAATTTCATTCTCCTTCGATTTATAATCGGGTAATTTTAATTGCAAGCTATCTATTAGATTTACAGCTTTAAAATACTCCTCATCATCACTGTAATACTCGGACATACGATTAATAGAATGGACATATAATCCATAAAATCCCTTGTCAAAAGATTCTTCTATAGACTTTAAGTAATATTTATATGCATTCTCGACGTCATCGAGTACTGAAAAATAATATTCAGCTTTCTGTAAAGTTGCTGACTTAGCATTTCGTTGGACTTTAAGACCCATGTCCTCCCTTGCTAGATTCTCAAGCAAATCTGCTGCAATCAATAAAGAATCCAGAGAGCTATACCATCTATAGTGTTGGAGCAAACTAAAATAAGCACTAGACAAGTAATTGTTATCATTTACCTTTTGGGCACAAGAAATCATCTCATTAATATATGCCCTTTCTTTACTTGGAGAAGCACCTGTGAGATAATAATACCGTATTATTTCCTCCATAGCCTTTAATCCAGATGTATCGCATAACTCAGACCTTGCTTGTAACTCCATCAGCTCTTCTTCATTCAAGTTTTGACCGTTCAGCAATAACATAGAAGAATAAAAAAAGAGAATAACAAGTAGGAATCGTATCATCATCTGCTATTTAAAACTTAAAAATCGAATGTACAATAATCTCTAAGTAATCACTAACTAGCATGCCAATTGCAGTCACATAACTACCAATACTTTACTCCCAAGAAATCATAACTAGGCATTGTTCCTACTCCTAAAAAAAATAGCAGCCCAATAATGAACTGCTATCTTATTATATATCTATTTGTCTTGTTTATTCCACAATCAACTTCCTTGTAGTCCTCAC
>CAZPUF010000107.1:0-9887 GCA_964589705.1 uncultured Saprospiraceae bacterium
TGCATAACATAAATAGGTTATGAATCAGAGGTTAAGTAATTGTAAACTGTGTTAACGCAATATTTACACTCCATTCTAACTTGGGAAGAGATGATATTAAAAGATCTATTTTCTTTAGGTTTTACTAGGGTTTTGGGTCGTTGATGATTTCTTAATAAATCCATGATATAACACTACAAAAGTTATAGCCGGCTTTAATTAATTTAGCTACCAATATGAAGAAGTCAACATATATCTACATAGCTTTTGCTTTGTGTCTTTTTTTTCCCTTTGCTATTAAAGCTGAAGGCGCTGAAGATGCTAGCATGTCTTTCGGATTATGGGATATTTTGCAGATTATAGGTTCATTGGCATTCTTTATATATGGTATGAAGATGATGAGTGATGGTATCCAAAAGGCTGCTGGCTCTCAACTGAGGTCTATACTACGATCCATGACAAAAAATCGTGTATTAGGGATATTCACAGGGTTTTTCACAACTGCAATTGTGCAATCTTCTTCGGCAACCACGGTGATGACCGTCTCATTTGTCAATGCCGGACTACTCAATCTGACAGAAGCCGCAGGCGTAATGATGGGCGCAAATGTAGGCACGACAATAACTGGATGGATTATCTCTATACTTGGATTCAAAATGAAATTGAATGTGCTTTCAATACCTCTATTTGCTTTTGGCGTACCAATGCTACTAAGTAATAGGGAGAGATTAAAGCATTGGGGCACATTCATAATTGGGTTTGCTATCCTATTTATGGGATTGAGCTTTCTTAAAGAAGCCGTACCAGATATAAAATCTAATACTGAAGTGCTTGAGTTTTTGAACAATTTCACTAAGTATGGCTTCTTCTCCAGGCTATTTTTTGTATTTGTTGGAACAATACTTACCGTGGTTGTACAGTCTTCTAGTGCAGCGATGGCTATTACTCTGACGATGGTATTCAGTGGTTGGTTGACCTTTGATATAGCCGCCGCGATGATTCTTGGGGAGAATATAGGGACGACTATTACGGCTCAGCTTGCAGCGATTATTGGAAATACCAATGCTAAGCGAGCAGCGTGGTTTCACACTTTATTCAATGTATTCGGGGTAATTTGGATGATCATTCTAATGCCTTATTTCATTGACCTTTTAATTCCTGTAGTAGAAATTATTAGTAGTTGGTTTAATCTGGAACACATGCAAGAACATGAATTCTTGTCTAAGGTGGAGACTGTTAAAGCACAAGGATTATCTCTTGCTGACCAAGATTTGCAAATTGCAGAATTGGAAGAGGAATTTAGAGGTTCTACCACCAGAAGTTTAGCTGCATTCCATACTGTCTTTAACATTACAAACCTTTTATTACTATTCGCCTTAGTCCCAATCTTAGTTAAAATATCAATGAGATTGGTGAAGAAGACAGAAGAAGATGATGAGTATCAATCTTTGAAGTTTATAGACACCAGTAATAAAACACCTGAATTAGCCACGGTAGAACTACAAAAAGAAGTCGCTCGCTACGGTGAAATAACAACAAGGATGCTAGGCTTTAGTAAGCAACTCATTAATACTGCAGAGGATGATGCACTAAAAGAAACAGTCTCCAAAATTCAAAAATATGAGGATATCACAGATAGATTTGAGAAGGAGATAACAGAATATATCACCAATCTATCAGATCAAGAAGTGACCCATAAGACCAGTATCCAACTGAGAAGTTACTTCAATATATGTAATGACATGGAGCGGATAGGAGACATATTCTACCAGTTCTCTAAGTCAATAGAAAGTAAAATTGAAAGAAAGACATATTTCTTACCAGAGCAAAGAAATCACCTCAATCAATTATTTCAGATTCTAGAAAGGGCCTTTGAAGAAATGAATAACAATCTGAACTTACAAGGTGCTCAAGATATAGACTTGGCCAGATGCTACGCCTTAGAAGATGAAATCAACAACAAGCGTAACGAGATGCGTGACTATAATCAGAAGAATCTTGGGAAAAAAGATTATGACATCAATGCAGCCATGATATTCACTAATCTCTTTTCTTCTCTCGAAAGAATTGGAGATCATCTGGTAAATATCAATGAATCTGTAGCTGGAGAGATTTAATCAAAGCCAATCTATTTTCAATTAAGTAATGAAACGTAATCCCCTAAAAGAGGTTTTTCAGTATTTCTTTAAACTAGGGTTTGTAGCATTCGGCGGGCCAGCTGCACACGTAGCCATGATGCAGGATGATTTGGTTGAGAAGCGACGGTGGCTAAGTACTCAAGAATTTTTAGATTATATGGGCGCCACTAATCTAATCCCTGGCCCCAACTCTACAGAGATGACCATGCACTGCGGATATCATCATGCAGGTGCTAGAGGATTATTTGTCGCAGGGATGTCCTTTATAATCCCAGCTGTTACGCTGACATTGATAGTGGCTATATTTTTTGAAAAGGCAGCGGCTATAGCTTGGATGATTCCAATCATAAATGGGATCAAGGCTGCAGTTATCTCATTTATAGTTGGTGCTATAATTAAGCTAGGTAAGAAAGCTATCAAGTCATTTGAGCTGCTCATAGTTGGTGCTTTGGTTATCGTTGCCAGTTGGTTAGGTATTAATGAGATTATCTGCATTCTATGTGCTGGACTTCTTTATATGCTTACAAAATGGGCTATGACAAGTCGCTCTACATTAAGTGTCTTCCCATTTCTTTTCTTTTTGAAGGTTCCTTATAGTAGCATCACGCTATTTCTGATCTTCTTAAAGGTGGGATTAGTCTTATTTGGGTCAGGCTATGTGCTGTTTGCCTATTTGGATGGAGAATTAATTGATTCCACAGGATGGTTATCGCATCCAGACTTAGTAGAAGCTATTGCGATTGGACAAATAACACCAGGGCCTGTACTGTCAACAGCTACGTTCATTGGATATAAAGTAGGAGGTTTACAAGGAGCTTTGTTAGCCACAGTAGGCATATTTACGCCTTCATTCTTTTATGTGTGGGCACTCAATAAATTTATAACCCAGTTTCAGAAATCAGATACCCTCAAGCAATTCTTAGCAGCTGTCAATGTAGCTGCAATAGCAGTCATGGTTGTTGTAACTATTAAGATGGGCGAAAGTATATTAATAGACTGGAAGACGATATTGATATGCATAGTAAGTTTCATTGCCTACTTCACTTATAGAGGCATCAGTACCTTATGGATAATATTAGGTGGTGGTGTTGCAGGCTTTCTACTCTCCTATTTTTAGATTCTCACCCTTTCAGCCAGTCAAAATTTCCTTGATAAATAGTGGAGAATCCAATCCCAACTATAATCGGCGCCAATGCTGACACCAACATCCATTTAAAGAATGAACTTGGTACATTAGATTTCTGAACCTTTTCTACTATGAGTGAGAATATGAGTAAACTAGAAATTACACCACCCATTATCACACATATCAATAAGCCAAAATACTCATTTCCCAACCAGATAGCTGAGTAGATAATCAATTGAGCCAGAAACCCTTCTTTGTAATAATCACCCAAGAATGACTACTATGTTTTCCTTTTCTTCTTTTCCGCAGCGGGAAATAAGATGTTATTAAGAATCAACCTGTATCCTGGAGAATTAGGATGTAAATTAAGATCAGTTTCAGGATCTCCTACATAGTGTCTGTAATCTTCAGGGTCATGGCCTCCATAGAAAGTCCATGTACCAAAACCATATGTGCCATGAATATATCTTGCTTCATCAACAGCATTATTTTCGCCCATAATGAGAACATCTGATTTTACCATTGCTTTTGGGTAGGCAGTTGTCTGACCCATAAAGCCTTTGATGGTTGTCGTGTGATTTTGGGTGAGCATAGAAGGTATAGGATCCCATTTAGCAGAAAAATCAAAAAGTGTGAAATAATCGTTAGTTGGATTAATTTTCCTTTTTCTATGATCGATAGAAGAAAATTCATATTCCAAGGGATTCTTGACAAGTTTCCAATCTTTAAAAGCAAAGGTCTGGCTATAATCTATCTTATCGTCAACGTCTGAATCTGCACCATCACCATCATACATCTCAGCACAGATATCGTGTCCTTGACAAGCTAGAGCTATATCGTAAGTATCAGTCGCACTGCACATGGCAAACATAAATCCGCCTCCAGATACATATTCTCTTATCTGCTTAACTACATCCAACTTTAGTTGAGAAACCTTTTTATACCCAAGGTCTGAGGCTAAGGACTCCATCTTTTGTTGATTGATCTTGTACCAAGGCTTATTTCCTTGTGAATAATAGAACTTCCCATACTGACCTGTAAAATCCTCATGGTGAAGATGTAACCAATCATACTCAGCCAATTTGTCGTCTAAGACTTCTCTGTCATAGATTGTTTCATAAGGGATCTCTGCATAAGTCAGTACTAAGGTTACCGCATCATCCCAAGGTTGTACTTTCTCTCCCCTTGCATTAAAATCTGGAGTGTATACCGCTATTTTAGGAGCCTTTTCTAACTTGATGGTTTCCATATTCTTCTCAGGATCAGCAATTTGCTGTCTGACACTTGCAAACTCAGCATTAGAAATAACCTTGTAGCTAACGCCTCTTGTCTTGCATTCCTTCTCAAATACTGTTTGGTGTTCAAATGCAAAAGACCCACCATCATAATTTAATAACCAATAGGCTTCTGTATCAGTATTCAAAACCCAATAGGCTATACCGTAAGCTTTTAGATGATTCTTTTGATTGTCGTGTCCCATAGGTATCAATATATAGGAAGCTTGCATACAAAAGGACAAAAGAAGGCAACTTAATAGAGGAATAAAACGTTTCATTTCACATATTTGATAATGCAATATTAGCACTAATACACAACGCTATCTACCCCTATCTCAGTTTTTCTTAATATAGGCTTACGACAATATTAACATCTCATTGTTCTTTAGACGTCAGATTATAATACATTAAAATTATTTTTAATATTTGTAGGTTATAAATTGTGATTCCAACTCACCTTATACATTAAACTTGGAGAATCTTCAACTATCATATCCCAGTTACTATTTGATCATAATTGCTGTAGTAGCTATTGTATTTGCCTTAGGCCTTTATTTTAAAGATGGCCGTATGAAAGAGAATAAATCTTGGTTACCTAAAGTGTTAGGCCTACTTAGATTTATGACCATCCTTGGAATTCTCTTTCTATTGCTAATGCCTTTGCTCAAACGCTTTATTACAGATGAACAAAAACCAGTTGTCGTTATACTTAAGGACGAATCGGCATCTATACAAGCCTCTACCGATGCAGCCACACTGCAATCCACAAGTACTGGCCTAGAGTCTCTAGTTAATGGCTTGAGTGAGAAATTTGAAGTTAGTCAATTCTCATTTGGTGAAAATATAACTACCAGTTCTGCAGATACTATAAAACCACAGTCTACCAATATCTCTGCCCCATTAGAATATATAACTGAAACTTTTGAAGATCAAAATTTAAGTGCCATCATAATGACTTCGGATGGTATATTTAATGAAGGAAAAAATCCTCTGTATGCAGACTTGCAAGCAGCTGTGCCTATCTACCCTATTGCCTTAGGAGACACCACGATTAGAACGGATATCCTTATAAAGAATGTGCTTCACAATCGTATAGTCTATCTCAACGATAGATTTTTAATCGAAGCAGATGTGCAGGCTTTCAACTCAAGGGGAAGCAAGAGTAATATCCATCTATACAAAATTGCCAATGGTAAAAACATAAAATTAGAAAGTCAATCTTTCACAATTGACAAGGACAATTTCTTTAAATCCTTTCAATTTGAACTGGATGCAGATCAAGTGGGTAACGTAAAATATCTAATTTCTATAGATGGACTCAATAACGAATTGAGCAAAGCCAACAATAGTCGAAATATCTACATGGAGATATTAGACGCAAGACAAAAGATACTACTTCTTGCTCATGCCCCACATCCGGATATCAGAGCAATTAAGCAAAGTGTCAAGGCGAATAAAAACTTCGAAATAGACGTGGTCTATGCAAATGATAACATACCATCCGCCAGACCATATGACATGGTCATTATGCACAATCTTCCAAGTCAAAAACATAGGATAGCCACATTCACTGAAGAATTGGGCAGGACTAAAAAACCAGTGATGTACATCATAGGTGCAAATTCCTCCATCCCTGATATTAATAACTTGCAAGACGCCATCAAAATAACAGGTAGTAATAATAGTCTTAATGATGTTACGCCAATTCTCAAGGAAGAATTTGACCTCTACACCTTAGAAGAATCAATCGGTCCAGAGCTGAGAAAGTATGTGCCATTGAAAGTGCCCTTCGGAGACTATAAAGTAGGTGCAGCGAGTAAAGTCTTACTTAATCAAAAGGTTGGAAGTGTAGAGACTAACTACCCCCTACTAGCTTATACTGATGTCAATAATCATAAGCAAGCTGTGCTTGCAGGAGAAGGAATATGGAGATGGAGATTGTATGAATACCAAGAATACGAGTCATACAAGAACTCGCAAAGCATCCTTATGAAATCCCTTCAGTATATCTCACAGAAGGAAGACAAAAGGAAATTCAGGGCTTATGTATCAAAGAATAGTTTCAAGGAAAATGAATCAGTATCGTTTGATGCGCAATTATATAATGAGAATTATGAACCCATAAATGTACCCGAAGCCACTTTAGTGATTACAAATGAAAAGGGTGAGCAGTTTGATTATTCTTTTAGTAAAACAAATAATTACTATTTCCTGGATGCAGGTAGATATCCTGAAGGCAATTATAGCTTTAAAGCAAACACCAACTATAATGGTAAAGTGTTGGAAGCCTCTGGTAAATTTAGTATCCAGTCGATCAAGAAAGAGCAATATGATCTGACCGCAAGACATGACTTACTAAATGACCTTGCTAAGCAATCAGGTGGGCAAGTAATCTATCCTGCAGACATATCGTCACTCGAAAATCAGATGCTTCAAGACAATACTATTAAGCCAATATTGTATAGTAAAGCAGAAACAACACCTATAATGAATTTATGGTGGCTCATAGCCATTCTTATTATTTTGTTAGCCGTGGAGTGGTTTTTGAGAAGATATTTTGGAAGCTATTAATTTATTATCAGTTTATCAAATACAATTATAGATAATGAGAGGATTAATGAGGTTGTTAATAATGTTTGGACCAATGATATTAAGACAGGTTCAAAAAATGCAACGTAATAGATCAAGACAACAACCTCAACCAAGGCAACACAGAGAGTTACCACAGCGTGAGCGAAGGGGTAGAATGCAGGGTAACCCAAATCCACGTAGAGGCCAGCCTGTTGAACTAAAAGATTTGAATGAAGAATTAGGACGTGTACCTGAGCAAGAAAACTTTGAGCTGAAAGAGGAAGAAATTATGCTGGATAAAGATGACCTGAAGCACTATAATGGTGGTAATCAATCACAAGATATAGATGCCATGCTTAAAGAAAATAATCATAAGCAAGAGAATCTATTATCACAAGAGGATATTCCTTCTAATAAAACGCCAAAGCCAGATTCCAATTCTGATTTAGATTTAAAAGACTTATTTCTGGATGATCTAGATGACCCTCAGTCCTAGAGGAGTGGGCTCACGTACTTATCGCTGAAAATATCTCTTCCAATGATAAGTTTCATAATCTCAGAGGCACCAGCATAGATTCTGCTTACTCTAGCATCAGTATACATTTTACAAATCTCGTACTCTGCCATGTACCCTGCCCCACCATGCAGTTGAACGCCTAAATCCACCATACGTCCTTCTAACTCGGATGCAAGCAACTTTACCTTTGCACCTACATTTGACGTCAATTTACCAGCGTTATTGAGCGCTACACAATGGTCGATATACACCTCTAACATATCTAACTCAGCATCCATTTCCGCCATCTTAAATTGCGTGTTCTGGAAGTCAGCTATGGTCTTACCGAAGGCATTTCTTTCAATGACAAAATCCCTGGTAATGTCAAAGGCATGTCTTGCACTAGCTGCTGACTGACAAGCCACAATTAATCTCTCTTCTGCTAAACCACTTACCAAATAACTAAATCCTTTGCCTGGCTCCCCTAATATATTCTCCTTTGGAATCTTCACATTATCAAAGAAAAGCTCTGCCGTATCTTGTCCCTTCATGCCCATTTTTTCTAGGTTCTTACCACGAGTAAATCCCTCCATCCCTGTTTCTACAACACAAAGGGTCATACTATGTCTTCTCTCTCCAGGAATTGACTTTGCGGCAGTTACAATGGCATCACCATTTATGCCATTTGATATATAGGTCTTGTTACCATTCAGCAGATAGTAATCTCCTTTATCCTCCAAAGTGGACCTCATACCAGAGAGATCACTGCCAGCATCTGGTTCTGACATAGCTACAGCAAGTACAATGTCTCCACTGGCAGCTTTAGGCAACCATTTCATTTTTTGCTCCTCAGTACCCAACTTGTCAAAGTAGGGACCTACTAATCGACTATGCAAGGTATTAAACCATTCCAAACAGCCTGCTCTGCATGTCTCTTCCATGATAATCTGCTCATACCTGAAATCTCGATCACCATATCCGCCATATTTTTCGTCAGGCCAAATCATAAGAAAGCCCATTTCACCAGCTTTCTTAAAGGCTATACGATCTACAATTCCTTCTTTTCTCCATTTTTCCATATGAGGAACAATCTCGTCACTGAGAAATTTCCGATAGGCCTCTTTGAACATGAGCTGATCTTCTGTAAATCGGCTTGTAGTTTTAGAAGTTGCGGATAAAGTGTCCATGTCAATCACAATTTATTATATCTGAATTTTAATTATAAGATCTTCTTAATGGTAAAGTAGAGCACCGTAATAGCCCTTCCATCTTAGAAGATTCTGAATATGGAATCTCTTCTACAATAAACCCTTTATCTCGTAATTGTTTATTTAGAGTACCAAATTCGTCTTTGTTATTACCAGAAACGATGACTTCCGGACTTAGACTAAATATGTTTGAATTCATATCATACATCTGTTTGCTCGAGATTTGAATGGCATTCTTCTCACCTCCAAATAGGGACATCATCTCATGAGCTTGATCCTTATCCTCAAATCCATCCACAAATATGATACAGCAATCATTGTTGCCTATGGGCTGAAAAGCACAATCAAGATGCAAACAATTCTTCTCAGGGTACCTATCTGACTTAATCAATGGAACAGGAATGATTTCCTTATCAGGGAACTTATTTTCTAAGTAAACAATGGCCTCCTGATTAGTTCGGTTACATCTCATTTTTTCGCAACCCTTGGCTGCTTGTCCAACAAATACTCTATTTCCAGCGAGCATCACATCGCCTCCTTCAACTTTTACTGATTTAGGCGGGAACCATACTTCCTGTTCTATCTGGGTCACGATATCTCTTATGGCAAAAAACTCAGCTTGTCTCTCCTCAGTTCCCATATTGGATTTGATAAATACATTATCTATCACAAAGCCAATGTCTCGCGTATAGATTTGATTAGTACTAGCCAGCGTGATCGGTTGGAATACTTTGATGTTGTATTTGTTTAAAACACGTATGAAGTGGTTATTTTCAATCCTCAAGTCTGACTCTAGCGGATATGTCCCTTGTATAATATGATGTCTAGACTTTGGATCTGTGATTAAATCCTCTTCTGGAGCGATTTCACTTACCCACTTATCAGGATGCACGAACTTCATATAAGGTGTCCCTAAATGCCTAGCAGTACCTAAGATTACTGACTCTAATGGCGCAGTTTCATCCTTAACAAGTATGTCAATTTTATCGGACATGGTTGATATAGATATATTTGCAGCAAAAGTACAAAACAGCAACAGCACTTATATGCGAACAATTCTTTAATCGCTACTGTTTTTTGACATATATATTC
>CAZPUF010000108.1:0-9848 GCA_964589705.1 uncultured Saprospiraceae bacterium
ACTGATCAAAAACCAGGTAAGATGCTTGGAGTATTTTCTCGGCTGGCTTGGATATCGCGATACTTATTTGTTCTGGCTCTGTTAATATCTCTTGACTAAGCTTTACTATCTTCTTAGGCATCGTTGCGCTGAATAGTAAGGTTTGTCTGTCCTTAGAAAGTTTTCCTATAATATTAATGATATCATCATAGAACCCTATATCAAGCATTCTATCAGCTTCATCCAAAACCAGATACTTTATAGACGCATAGTCCATGTGTCCATTCTGAATAAATGAAAGCAATTTACCTGGTGTTGCAACGACAACATTCACACCCTGCTTGAGTGCTCGACTTTGCATTTCCCATTCTTGGCCAGTGGTCCCTCCATACAAAGAGATGGATGACACATTGGTTGTATAGGAAAATCCTTGAATTTGCTGATCTATTTGGAGTGCTAATTCCCTGGTAGGGCAAATGATAAGTGCAGAAGTTTTATCAGAACCATCCTTAATGACTTTATCTAATATAGGAAGCATGAAGGCTGCTGTCTTTCCTGTACCTGTCTGTGCTGTAGCAAGGACATCCTTGCCTTCTTGGATAAATGGAATGGCTTGTTCTTGTATTGGAGTTGCATTTTCAAAGCCCATGTATGAAAGCGCCTCTAATAATGTATCAGTAAATCCAAATTCGTCAAATGTCATGTAGTTATTTGAAAATATAAAAAAGCCCTTTACAAAATGGTAAAGGGCTCTTACAACATATATCTATTAGAAGAATGTCGACCTCTCGTCTTTTACGTCGGCCCTCTTCGTCATGTTTTTAATTATATTAAAGTCTACCTGGCTTTGTACTGTTCCTGAAAGTGATTTCTTGAGGAAAGGTAGATTAGTTGCTGCACCAGCTTCAGCTTTACTGATTGGAGACAACACATATACACCAGAATTTCCAATTATTGGCTTAGAAATACCTTGTACAGCTGTCTGATGTGCCGCAGTCAATACATCTGGCTCTTTACCTATTACAGGGATTAATGTTGTTTTTGATCCAACATCTGAAGCCGTCTCTACACTCAATCCTTGGCTACTTGCCGCTTCATTGATATTGTTGAAATTCCAACCAGCGATAAACTTCTCTGCTTTCAACTTATCCATTACTCTGGATTCCACGGTCGAACGCATTGCACTAGCAGGTGGAATTCCCTTTGGTAGAATTGAATTAAGAGAAACCAGTACATAATTATTCTCATAGTATTGGACTGGATCTGTAAATCTGAAGATATCACCGCTCACATCGCCAATCTCCGTAGATGGGTCGAATGCCCACTTAATCATATCTCTAGTTGCTTGATTTGGAGGAAGCGTGCCTACCGCATAATCATTGGATGTAAGTGGTGCTGAGGACTGCACTGATACACCGCCCATATTTGCAATGGCAGCCTTTACGTCTGCAATCTCTGTGTTATTACTTATAATTTCAGTGGCTTTGTCATAGGCTGCATCCTGAGAATCTTGTGATGGTTTGATAGGTTGAGCCACTGTTGCTATCCTATACTTAGGATTATTGTCATTGAATACTCTATCAGTCACTTCCAATAGATGTACGCCGAATTGTGTTGTTACTGTATACAGACCGCCTGTACGACCTTGGAAACTAGCGGTAGCAAACTCAGGTACCATTCTTTCTTGTGTAAATCGACCGAGGTCTCCACCGTTCGCCTTGTTGGATGCATCATCACTATGTCTCAATGATAAGGTGTCGAAAGGTGTACCACTAACATAAGCCCGCTTAATACTATCTATAAATGTCCTTGCAGATGCCACTGAAATAGGATTATTAATATCGGCATTCTTGAGGATGTGCCTTGCGGCTACCGTATCTGGAATCGAACGCTTATCTATCATTTTGACAACAAGGTATACTCCATTTTCAGCAAAAGGTCCATATGATTGTCCAGGCTCTAATGATTTGATTTGCTCTCTTGCAGACAAAGGCATCAAATCTCCCGACCCGTAAAGGTGGCTGCATGACCCATTATTTGCAATGGCGTATAGCGAATCTTCCTCTGTTGTGCCTTTGCTCATCAGCTCTGCTTTCATGGCATTCACTTGGTCATATATCGCAACACTATCTGCTGCTGATGGCACCACATTAAAGGAGACATATTCTAATATTCTTGTTTCTTCGTCAACCCTGTACTCATCTTCATTATCAGCCATGAACTGAGTGATAGCCTCATCCGTCACTGTGACACCTGATCCATCTATACTCGTAAATGGTACTTTGACATAATTAAAATCCACCTTAGTATTGTCCATCTTGAATGATTCTTCTGCCATCCAAATTGGTGTGTATATGGACTTGGAGACAAGCGTATTCAGCTTACCTTCAAGCTGCTCTTTAACGATTTGCTTCTCTTGCTCAGCCCAATAGGATCTGAATTCAGGATTCATTTCCTCACCATTTTCAATGGCAGTTTTGAACTGTTGTAGAGAGGCTTGGTCAAGTTGTCCTGTTTGTGGATTGGACCAATTCCTTCTGATGATTTCACTCTGGTTGGCACCAAATTGAAGATCCATCAATTCATCTTTAGAGACAGTTAAGCCTAGATCTTCAGCTTCATTCTCGAGTAATGCCTTCTGTACATAGAAGTCCCATATGGTCTTTCTGGTGGAGAAGGCATCTCCTCCTGAGTTTCTGAAGTATGCTGACTCAGTTGTTTGGAATGCGCGGTAATCTATCTTTTTACCACCTACACTACCCATAGTTAAACTAGTCGGTGCACCACCAGCATTACCTGCACTGGTCATATCCATTAGGATAAATGCTGCCAATGCTAATCCTAAGAGGATCAATACAAACCAAAAATTCTTTCTTATTTTTCCTATTAAAGCCATCTTGAGTGCCTTATTTACTTGTAATCTGTAATTAAAATCTGGAATTCTGGTTGGAAAATTAACCAACCTCAAAAGTCTGCAAATGTAGCCTATTTTGAGCCAATATTCAAAGGGAACAACTCTCTCAAATGTCAACTATGGGTCATGATTTTGGGAATTATTGGCACACTTGTTGACGTTCTATACACTGAGATTGAGTTTTTAATGCCTTATTCATTGGTTCTTTTAAAAGCTTAGTGACCGTCCCGATCCCATCGGGACGGTTTTTTTTTGCCCAAATTTGACGGGATATGGTTTTGAAAATGGGGGTAAAGGCTATTTCGAAAGGGATAAAAATCAGTTTCTTTTCACTTTAGCGAGTCTTTTCATAATCTCTAGCAAGCCAGGGCAATACTTCATATTACGCTTATGGTGCCTCAGATTCTCGAAAAAGAGATGATCACCACTATGGGGATATAAACGACAAGCTGTAGGTCTTTCCTCGTAAATCATGCATTTATTATCAGATTGGAGAAAAGGGCAAGGGCTGGCATTCATAACAGTATCTCCATCTTCGTCCACCACTATATACTTATCCATAAAGGTTGACCTACTCATATCTAATCGCTTAGAGATCCGCTTGATATCTCTGTTTGATAGCATTGGTGGTATAGATTTACAACAGTTGGCGCACTGGAGGCAATCCATCTCTTCGAATACCTCATTATGAATGGTCTCTGCCGCTCCATGATCTTTTTTACTTCTGGTTACCCTTTTGGCAATAGTTTCTAAGTATTTCTCATCATGTTTTTGATTTTGCCACTTGTGTATGAGGGATTTCATGCTTAGTTATGCTTGAGGTTGCAAGGTAAGTCATTATACTATCTGTGGGTCTTGATTTACATGCAAGAATCATTTGCATGTAGGAATCACCTTTTATGACAACATATTGATTGAGGTTTTATTGCCTGGATTAATTATTCTCTTTCGAACCCACAGCTACTGCTGTTCACTATTGTACCTATGAAATTCCTTCCTATATTAGCCATATGTCCAACAATTATTTCGACCTGGTATATCGAGTCACCCAGTCTATCCCCAAAGGTAGAGTGACTAATTATGGTGCGATAGCAGATTTCTTGGCTTTGGGATCAGCAAGGATGGTTGGTTGGGCGCTCAACAAGTGTCACGGAAAGGGGGTGCCGGCACACAGAGTCGTTAACCGGAAAGGTGAATTGTCAGGTCGTAACATGTTCCCTACGCCAACGATGATGCAGCAGTTACTGGAGCAAGAAGGTGTTAGCGTGACAAAAGATAAAGTGGATAATTTCAAAGAGGTATTTTGGCATCCTGGTGATCATTTGAATCAAGATGACTTTGATGCAGATGAGTAGAATTCATTTAATATCAGGACCTAGAAATATATCCACTGCGCTGATGTATAGTTTTGGCAACAGATCAGACATGAGCATCGTGGATGAGCCATTCTATGCTTATTATCTTCATAGTCATCCTGAGATAGATCACCCAGGAAAAGCTGAGACCTTGGCATCTCAATCTATTGATATCAAGGAGATCATGACTGAGGTCATTGAAGGACACTACCCTACAGATCATGTATTCTTCAAGAATATGGCTCATCATATGGATGGCCTTGATTGGTCTTACATCAAAGGCCATAAGAATCTATTTCTTATAAGAAATCCCAGACAACTCATTGCCTCATTTTCGCAGGTCATTGCGGATCCAACTATGCTGGATATAGGCTTAGAATTGGAATGGAAAATTTTTGAATATTGTCAATCTATAGGTGCTGATTGTATTGTACTTGACTCTAATAGAATATTGGAAAATCCAGAAGATGTACTGACGAGGTTATGTGATAAATTAGAGATACCCTTTTCGAATGAGATGTTAGCGTGGGAAGCAGGCCCGAGGGCAGCTGATGGTGTGTGGGCTAAGTATTGGTATGGCAATGTGCATCAGTCTATCGGCTTTAAAAAGCAGCAAACTAGTGCTCGGCCATTTCCTCCACGCTTGCAACCACTACTGGACTCTGCCCAAAAGTACTATGAGAAATTACTTGCGTATAGTTTGTAACATTTAAGATTCTAACTATCGGCACTTAATTATATCATTCTAGTGCTGGAAATATCACCTACCATCTGTTCCGGGATATTTTGGTTGCTTTGCCTTTCAGTACAAAACAGCTATAATAGCAGAACTAAAAATGTGTCCATGCTACAATCTTTCAATCCAAAGAATAAAAACATACAAGTGTATGTAGGTAACAAGTTATACCACCGAGATGAAGCTAAAGTCTCTGTATTTGATAGTGTAGTGCAAGGAGGGGATGCTGTATGGGAAGGATTGAGGGTGTATAGGGGCGGTGTATTTATGCTAGATAGGCATCTGGATAGACTAATGGCCAGTGCTAAGGCGATGCACTTCCAGAATGTACCGAGCAGGCAAGAAGTAAGAGATGCCTTATTTCATACTTTGAAAACCAATAAGATGAAAGATGGCGTACATGTCAGGCTCACGTTGACCAGAGGAGAAAAGCTTACATCAGGAATGGATCCTCGACTCAATACTAAAGGTTGCTTATTGATCATATTACCTGAATATAAAGCGCCTGTCTATGACAATGACCATGGTATCGAAATCATTACAGCGTCTATTAGAAGAAACTCCCCCAATCACCTTGACTCCAAAATTCATCACAACAATCTGATTAACAACATCTTAGCCAAGATTGAAGCCAATGTCGCTGGCGCAGATGCTGCCCTCATGTTGGATGCATATGGCTTCGCAGCTGAGCTAAATGGGACCAATATATTTATGGTCAAAAAGGGCAATCTCTATACACCACATGCAACAGCTTGTCTGCACGGAATCACACGAGGCCTAGTGCTAGAATTAGCGACAGAACTAGGTATACTCAGCCAAGAAAAAAATATATCTCTTACAGAGCTCTATAGTGCTGATGAAGTATTCTGTACAGGGACTATGGGCGAGCTCACCCCAATCAACAAAATTGACGGCCGTCAAATTGATCAATTAGATAATTTGAAAGTGATGAGGGAGTTAATCACCGCTTTTGAGGCTAAGATTCCTGCCTATAGTTTGCCAATAGTGTGACAAAATCATGGTTAGCAGCTTTTTGAGGCAGGGTTCTAAGCCATTCTTATGTATTATTAATAGCTGACTATTCCAGCACGCAATATATCTGAGGCATAGTTAGTTATAACCTTTGTAAACTAATGTTTGTTAATAAACCCTCGTAACCCGTTTATATGGAGAGATGTTACACTACAAATTCTTTATTAAAATACTTGTACCGAGAAACTTCCTTAACCCAATCGCTTGAAATAGAGCATGCTATAGAGCATGACGAAAGCACAAGGGCCATTTTCCAGCAACTTAAGGCTGGTTATAAGAGGTTTCCAAAAGTACTATTCCAACCAAAGGATGAGACGCTTGCTAATATACTAAGGTATAATACAGAAAGTAGCGTCAACTGCAGTGTGTGCTAGAACATAGCCACCGCTATTGGTAAATAAAAAAGCAGTCTACATTGAAGTGTAGACTGCTTTTTTTTATGGTCCTAAGAGTTAGAATTATAAATTTTCTGGTTACTTCGGAAACCTAAGAATAAATTTACTACCGATTCCCACTATGCTCTTCACCTCTATCTCACCTCCTATATAATCCATAGCACGCTTACAAATAGCTAATCCAAGTCCGGTGCCTTGATACTCATCATAGGAATGTAATCTTTTAAATTCTTTGAATATCTGCTTATGAAAGGCAGGATTAATACCTATGCCATTATCTTCTATTTCTAGATTATAGTAATTAACATCCACGTTTGACCTAATTGTTACAGTAGGTGAGCTAGACTCATTGTACTTGATTCCATTCTCAATCAGATTTTTTATCACCAAATTAATTATGCCAGATTGTCCCATGATAATTGGCAACTTATTTTTGACAAGGATCAGCGGACTTTTATCAAGAAGATTGGGATGGATTAATGTTTTGATGTTTTCAATAACTTCATTGACATCTACAGGTACAAATTCATTAGTACCACCATCGAATTTAGCATAGCGCAAAATATCTTCTACTAACCCATGTAACCTGAAACTCCCTTCCTTGATATGCTGGAGATACAGGTTACCACTATCAGATAAATCTGCACCAATTTCCTTTTCTAATAGACTTGAAAAAGTAAGCATCCTTCTTAGAGGGGACTTGATATCATGGCAGACATTGCTGGCAAATCGTTCAAGTTCTTCGTTACTCCTCATAAGTTTTTTGTTTTTTTCTAGCAGTAGCTGTTCTCTTTCAAACACTTCAGCATTTTTTCTGGCTATGTAGGAGAAAGTAACATAACAAGGAATGGCCACTAAAACAAGGAATAGGAAGTGATTCATAAAGGTTTCAAATACGAACTTCAGACTGTGGAGACTATTGTTCGGCAACGAGGTTTGGGATTTGACAACGAAAAGTACCACAGTTAACATGATACAATATGCCAACATCCATCTATGGTTAATATAAGCCGCAATGGCTATCAAGAAAACAAACCACTTTATATTGACCGAAATAGCCATCCCTGTTACCATCACATTTTGATACATTAGGTAGGTACCGAGGACTAGAAATACGGCTAATACATAATTGAGATTATTACTTAGTTTAATAATTGCTAGACATATGATGACAAGTAATAAATACAAAATCGGTTGTTCTTCTTGGCAATAACCCAGACTTTGACCTATGAAGATAAATAAGGGGATGATTCCAATACTGCAAAGGAGAATGGAAACGATTCTTAAACGAAACAAGTCATAGGACTTGAGACTCGATTTTTCAGCAATGAAAATATCAAAAGCATGCATACGGAAGAAGTTTGTTAGGAACCAAAGTGTGGTCTAATGTAAAAAATTTTTAATATGTTATCTGAAAGGATTGTTTAATTTTTTCCACAACATTCTTAAACAATTCTTAAATCTCAATTAGCGACTGAGAATGATCAATCCTAAGCATCTTCTTACCTTTAATGATATAAAAAATAGAACCTTCAATAATAGAGAGATCTAAAATTGACAGAAACATCTAAGGAATGAATATACTTACTTGGAACTGTAACATGGCATTTCGCAAAAAGTATAATAGTGTGCTGAAACCTAACATAGATCTGGCTATCATTCAAGAATGTGAAAACCAGGAAAAATTAGAAAAAGCTCTTTCTGCTACGGGCTATAATGATATAATTTGGTTCGGTAGAAATCCTAATAAGGGAATAGCCATTATTTCTTTCAACGAGACAAGTATCGAGATGATGGATGTGTTTAACCCAGACTTTGAGTACATCTTACCCATTCATCTTAAGGTTGGACAGCGTCAAATTAATCTCATGGCCATTTGGGCCATGCCTCACCAAGGATCATCTACAAAAAGTTATGTAGGTCAAATATGGGCGGCCATTAATTATTATAACAGCTTATTAAATCTACCAACAATATTGGTTGGAGATTTGAACAGTAATACACTTTGGGATTCGAAACGTAAAACCGGAAATCATACTCAAGTTGTCCATTTCCTGGCTGATTACAATATCCATAGCATTTACCACCAACTTAGAAATTGTGCTCATGGATCAGAACGTCAACCTACACTGTACCTTCTTAAGAACAAGTCAAAGCCGTATCATATCGACTATTGTTTTGCTTCTAGTCATCTCATTACTGAGGCTACTTCTATTCGAATAGGATCTTATAAGAAATGGAAAACACTGAGCGATCATATGCCTTTATGGATCAAGCATTTGGGAGTCTAGACTGATGAGGGCTCAAAGCTTTTTGTATAATGCCTTGATATCTCTGATCTCTTCTCTATTAATCTTTCTCTCATAAGCATCCATAGAACTTACTTCAGCCATTAACTCTTCAATCTTATTGGAAGCCAGTTCTCTATTATCTGATTCGTCCAGGAAATATACATATTCTAATCTGTGTACATAGTTACAATACTTGATATCCATTTGCTCAAATATGCTTTCAGCTTTTGCTTGGTTTCCCAACTTATAAGCTGACCAGGCATATGCAATCATTTCTTTCGAATTGACAAACTCCTTATTAGCTTTAATCTTATCACCATACAAGGCTGCACTACTATAGTTTTCATTAAGATAATGGGCTTGCAGTAACATTGTATTTAGAGTAAGGTCATTTTCATTCTCACCTATATAACTTTTAGATAATACCTCAATAGCCCTTTCATAGTTTCCAGTATTGATATGCTCTTGGGCTAGTGCTATTCGATTGGCATCTGTATCCGCAAATTTTACTTGGTCTTCAAGTTTATTTAATTTGTAATTATTGACAAAGGTACTTTTAAGACCTTCTTTGACATTGTCTATTTTTTTACGGCTATAAAAGTGGTGGTAGAGATAAAAGACACATCCTACTAAAGGGAAAAATAAGATTATCCAAAACCACTTTTGCTCTGTTTTATTGGTATAAGCATGATACAAGCAGAACGCTTGTACACCTATTATTAATGGATATAGTCTATACATAATTGATGGCAATGAAATTAGTAATTTCTTTAAAATTTTGAAATAAATAATTGGCAAAATTGACTGCTTCTGTTTCAGCTGGTTATCTTTAAATTAATGCTTATAAGATAAAACGGCCAACATGAAATATCTATCTTTTCTTACATTTAGTACAATACTCATTCTTACAAGTTGTAATAATAACACAACTCATCAGAAAGATTCCTCACCTGAAAGCAGCTACTTCGATTACTCTAATAGCGATGACCAACTGACTGGAGGCATCAAAATGATTCCTATCAAGACAGCCCTCGGCACCTTCAATGTCTACACAAAGCGCATGGGCAACAATCCCAAAATGCGAGTGCTATTGCTGCATGGTGGACCTGGTGGTACACATGAGGAGTTTGGCAATTTTGATGGATA
>CAZPUF010000109.1:0-9817 GCA_964589705.1 uncultured Saprospiraceae bacterium
CGACAGGTGGAGAAATCATTAGACGTCTATGTGACATTAATACGTCTCGTCGATTCCTCAGTCTTCTCAAATTCGTCACTTACACGGAAAGACACATCTAAGCTTGCATTGCAAGATTCAGTTAAGGCAGCCCCATCATAATCATCAGTAAGCATGTTGCTAACGTCGGCTGTGTTAATGGAGGCTGTGGCGCTCACTAACCAAGTTGTAACACTTTCTGCAATATTATCTATTCCACATTCTAACATGAGACTTGGAGGACATGTAATCACAAGGGCTTGAGTTGTAAGATTAATTGACCTTGTACAATTATCATTGATATTCCCACAGAAATCTCTAGCCAAGAAATTTACTTCAAATGATCCTTCTTGGTCTGATATAGCGTTGAAGGCTAACGAATCAAAATCATTTGTGATCGTAGCGACAGAACAGTTGTCACTTGCTGATGCAGACATCAACCATTGTTCTATGTCACTGATCTTATTATTACTATTTGTGATAATCCCAATGTCATCAGGACAAGTAATGTCAGGTGCTGTGGTATCTGTTATCCGCAAAAGACTCATACAACTCTGAGGATTATCACATTGATTACTAAGGCTAAAGGTTACATTTATCAATGTATCGCAGGAAATGAATGGACTATTGTCAACAAAATCATTGGAGACCATACCTGAGACATCGTTGTTATTGATAGTTGCAATTATATCACCTAACCATGTTGTTATATCATCAGAATTATTTGCCATGCCACATTCTAAATCCAACTGACTCGGACAAGAAATAGCAATGACTGGCGGCACTAAAGTCAAGATGCTTGAACAATTATTCAAATTTCCGCAATTGTCAGATACAAAGAAATTGACTGGAATAGGTTCTGTTTGCGTACATAGATTGCTATAAATCAAAGTATCAAAATCATTAGTGAGATTTACTGCAGAACAGTTATCACTGCTTGTAAACGCGGACAACCAACCTTCTATTTCCAGACGTGCATCAATAGGATCCAAAATAGTTAGATTAGGAGGACAAAACTCTACTACTGGGTTTTGACTATCCACTATTGTAATATCAGAAGTACATTGTGTCATTCTTTCACAAGCGTCCACCACTGTGAAAGCAAGAGTCACTTGATCACCACATGACAAACCGATTACATCCTCATAATTTAAATCATCTTCGACTGTAATATCTTCGTCAAAAGCAAACAGATCTTCGAATCTAAAGAGTAGTACATCAAATAACTCTTCTGGATCTGTACCACACTCAAAATCCATAGGCGCATCACAGAAAACGGTGGGGCTCAATTCATTGAGTACAAATAAAGTTGAGGTACAATCAGAAAGATTAGAACAGTCATCCATGGTAGTAAACTGAACCAAAACTTCAAAATCTTCTTCACAAGTTTGTAGTACATCCTGAATGTCGAAATTATTTTCCACATTAAATACTGAAGAACAATTATCAGTAACGATCGCATCTTCCAACCATAAATCTGCAGACTCAGCCCAAGAGGAATCAGCAATATCAAGTGTAATTCTTGGAGGACAGATAATTGAGGGCTGCTCCGAATCTATGGCTTCAATATTAGCTACACAAGATGTCTCTTGACCACAATCATCTACTGCAAAAAGATTCGTTTGCAGTATTGTGCCACATTCGAAAGTAACAGTATCTAATGAAATCTCAAGGTTGACATCCAGACTCTCCAATCTTGAGTCAAAAGCAATCGTTCGTTCAAGCCAATTATCAACACTATCTCTGAGTTCATTAGAATTACATTCTACGATTAAAGGCAATGGACATTCAATTGTAGGTGGGTCAGGGTTATCATCATTAGGTAGCTGAATAGATTCACGATCACTTAAGCCAATAACATCTCTTACGACTATCAAATAATCGCCCTTTGGCAAATCAGTAAAAACATTTTCTATGCCAAATGAATCACCGTCATCTATGGAATACTCCAATAATCCAGTCCCCCTAGCATTTATTGTTATCTGCCCATTATCTTCATTGCAAGTGGTTGGCACAAAATCTATAGAGTCAATAATTGGATTCTGAGCTAATACGTTTTGCGTAGAAAACAAACATCCGAATATTATTAGGCAAACCCAACATCCTATCCTACTGTAAAAATATATCCATTCATTTGATAGATTAGCAGGAGCTAGTCTAATACGGTTTCTCATCTTTTTATTATCTCAATTAAAAAGGACCCTAGGCATGAATCCAATAAAGCGCACAAAAGTACTTCATTTAGATTCTGAGTAGTATAAAATTAGATAAGAATTATGTTTAGTTCCGTTAAACATTGGTAAATTGATGTCAAGGAGTCATTATGATGTTGCTGAAGGTAACTACTAACAAATCATCATAGAGACAAATGATGAAAACAATTAATATTTATCTAATTGAAATTAAGTTAGTCATATATATGCAACCATATTACATGACACAAATCGTTCAATATAAATCCAAATGTAAAAACCCCAGAGTGCAAGATAAATGACAATCTTTTTTAAAGCTTTTAAAGTAGTTCAAATAATTTCAATCACGTACATAAATGCAAAATCAATGCATGCAATGAAGCCTCTCATCTTGGCATTAATAATACTAATAGGATGCACAAGAAAAAGCCCAACGATTAATCAAAGCAATGCAAGCAATTCATCTGTAATGAAAGACAAGTTAGGTCATGAAAACACTGACTCCTTGATCAATATTAATAACTGGTCCAAACTTAAATCTCTTCCGCTGGACCCATCTATTGAATCTAAAATAGATAAAATACTGCCCAAGCTTACATTAGAACAAAAGGTAGGTCAGGTTATACAAGCAGATAGTGGATCAATATCGCCAGACGAAGTCAAAAAGTACCGATTGGGATCTGTGCTTAGTGGTGGCAACAGTGCACCTGGACCTAAGCCTTACGCCAATACCCAAGCTTGGTTAGAAATGGCTGACAAGTATTACAATGCATCTATAGACCCAGAAGGTGTAGAAATAGCCATACCGTGTATATGGGGTATAGATGCTGTGCACGGACATGCTAATCTAACTGGCGCCATTGTATTTCCTCATAATATAGGATTAGGGGCAATGCGCAATCCAGAATTAATAGAAAAAATAGCAGCCGTTACTGCTCACGAATTGACTGTATCAGGCCATGATTGGACCTTTGCGCCTACACTTGCAGTACCACAAGATCTAAGATGGGGACGTAGCTATGAAGGATTCTCATCTGATGGAGCACTAGTAAAGTCCTACTCAGATCATATAGTATATGGACTACAAGGTAGAAAAGGAGATACAGGGTATATGGGTGATGGTAAAGTTATTTCTTGTGCTAAGCACTTCTTGGCAGACGGCGCTACTACTAATGGAGTAGATCAAGGTGATGCTGATATAAGTGAGCAAGAATTAAGTACTGTGCATGCAGCAGGATATTATGGAGCGATTCCATCAGGAGTACAAACGGTGATGGCCTCATTCTCTAGCTGGAAAGGCAGAAAGCTACATGGCGACAAAACATTGCTAATAGACGTGCTCAAAGGGCGACTCGGATTTAACGGATTTGTCGTAGGTGACTGGAATGGTCATGGTCAAGTCCCGGGATGCAGTAATACAGATTGCCCTCATTCGCTAAATGCTGGGGTAGATATGTTCATGGCACCAGATAGCTGGAAAGGCTTGTATAACAGCACACTCAAACATGTCAAGGCTGGTACTATTTCAATGGAGAGATTGGACGACGCTGTCCGACGAATCTTGAGAGTAAAATTTCAATCTGGCATATTTACTAAGGGTGCTCCTAGTACTAGAAAGAATGCAGGTGAAGAAAGCCAATTGGCCTTATCAAAACATAGAGCGATTGCCAGACAAGCCGTTAGAGAATCTCTGGTCCTCCTCAAAAACAATAATAACACGCTACCAATAGATGCCTCTAAGAAAATCCTAGTAGTAGGCGACGGTGCCAAAAGCATATCAAAAACCTGCGGTGGATGGACCCTATCATGGCAGGGTAAAGATCACACTAATGATGAGTTTCCAAATGCAGAATCAATCTTTAGTGGCATCCAAGAAGCTGTAGATCAAGCCGGAGGTCAACTCCACTTTGCCGAGGATGGTATAAGTGACGCCAATATAGATGCAGTCATTGCTATATATGGTGAGGATCCTTACGCGGAGTTTCAGGGTGACCGACAGAATCTAGACTTTACTCCAAATGGATTTGATGTCAATGCATTAGCCACATTCAAATCCAAAGGTATCCCAATCGTGTCCGTCTTCTTATCTGGTCGTCCAATGTGGACTAATCCTGAGATTAATAACTCAGACGTCTTCATTGCGGCCTGGCTGCCAGGTTCAGAAGGTGGTGGAATTTCTGACATGATTTTTAGAAGAGACCCTTCATATAACTTCACAGGTAGACTGTCTTTTGCTTGGCCAGGCACAGCAGTAGTATCAGAGGATATGGCACAACTATACCCACTAGGCTATGGCCTTGATTATAACTCAGATCAGCAAGTGGCTCAGTTATCAGAGAACTCAGGGTTAGAAAGTACCGCTATCGCATCTTCTGATGAATTCTTCAATAAAGGAGAAGTCATCGCTCCTTGGAACATATGGCTCCAAGAATATGAATTAGTAAAACAAGCGAAAGCTTTTCCTACGTCGCTTGGAGGTTTGATTGTTAGTAAGTCTGACCATAATGCCCAGGAGGACGCATTAAGACTAAACTGGACAACCGCAGATCAGATACAATTGCGCATTACCACTGATGATAAGGTCAATCTAGAGAGACAGACTAATGGTGCAATGGAATTAGCTTTCTATGCCAAATCATTTAGTAAAAAAAGTACTAACGTTAAAATCGGCATGTGCACTCATGGTACATCTTGTGAGCAAGGCATAGATATAAACATAGAGGCTGGAGACTGGAAAGAATACAGAATTAGTCTGACTTGCTTCGCCAATATCGGCGTTGTTATGAATAATATACACGCCGCATTTACAGCTACCGCAGACAAAGGTGTGGATATTGGAATTAGTCAAATAAGATTAGCCTCTGATCTAGATGCCAAACCAGGTTGCAATGGCAGATAATAAATTCTATTTGATGTAATCTCCAGCACATATTTGTCGAGTCAGTTTGTATACCACAGGTATTCATTACTTTTAGCGTCTATGATAAAGAGGATATTTCTATTTCTAATAATGTTACTGATTGTATTTATAATCAGTTTTTTCTTAGGGCCTACTGTCGAGTATGAAGCGGTTAATCCATCGCCAATTAAGTTAGAGATCCCTTTAAGCGAGCTAGACAAATATATTGAAGAAAAGGTCAATGTAGATCCGAGAATCAAACCAGATAATGAGGCAAGAATATTATGGCAAGATAGCCTGCAAAAAACGCCTTACGCTGTTGTATATCTACATGGATTTGAGGCATCATGGGCGGAAAGTGATCCGATAGTTAAGAATTTTGCAGAACGTTATGGCTGCAATACCTACCAAAGCAGGATATCCTTGCAAGCTCTTGATGACCTTGATGCACTTGCAGAGGAGACCCCTGCCAAAATGATAGAGTCCGCAAAAGAGGCCATTGCCATTGGCAAATTATTGGGAGATAAGCTTATTGTCATATCCTGCTCTACAGGATCCACATACAGTACTTATCTGGCAGCAAGTGATCCTGATATACATGCACAGATTATGACTGCACCAAACTTTGATTTGGAAGACCAAAATTCTAAGATACTAACAGGCCCCTGGGGTAAGCAGATTTTAAAAAAGATGATTGGTGGCAATTACAGATCATGGGAAGCTAATGAAGAGATTGTCAAATATTGGAATGATAAATATCGCATAGAGGGATTAATTGCACTAAGAGCACTATTAGATCAAACGATGACGCCTGATATCTGGAAAAGAAACACAACACCCTACTTTATAGGTTATTACTTTAAAGATGAAGTCCATAAGGACAACATTATTTCTTTAGATGCTGTCGCTGAATTCCATGCAATTTCTTCGACTGCTGACGAGGCCAAAAAGGTTATTGCTTTCGATAATGCTCGAGGTCATGTCATCAGCTCTGATTTGATGAATCCTAACTGGAAAGATGTCCAAGATTCAATATTTACATATGTAGAAGAGGTATTATATATAAAACCTTCTCTTGCACCTAGTGAAAACCCTGAGTTTTATGACTAAATTCTTTAGGGTTATCAACCAATTTGTAGTAAAAGTTGCGCTAATAGGAAGTTAACTCTAACTTTGCAGTGCAAGTTATAATCCCATCTTTTATAGTATACCTTCTTCTCCCCACTCCCTGTCCCGATTCAACACACACTTTGCAATAAGTTTTCTCTTAACCCTTTTCTCAGCCTCGCATGGAAAACTTGTTGAAATCTCTTATTGTATCTATCATTATTTTACTTGTCAGCAGCAACCTATGGTCCTCACATATCGTTGGTGGCGAGATCTCCTATGCATTTAAAAGCTTTAGTTCAGACCGAACTAAAGTCACCTTTGATATAACAATGAGCCTATTCCGTGATCCTAAAGGACTTCAATTTGATCAGTATGCAAATTTTGGGGTATACATTCAAGAACCTTGGGGTGCATGGAGATCATTTGAGACAATTGAGTTTATTGAATTAGGTGAAGTCACTGAAATCTCCCCAGGAACAGATGCATGCCGAATTCGAAATCTTACAGATGAGCAATTAGAATTGGGGCTCTACACTTTTGAGGTGACATTAGATGTTTCTGATAATAACTATCTCATCTCCTATCAGAAATGTTGTAGAAACTTCAGTATCAATAATATTATTGGAAGTGGAGATATAGGTTCTGTATATGACGTAATCATTACACCTCAGGCTATTCTTTCAGGTAATAGTAGTCCTGTATTTGGCAACTTACCTCCAATATTTATATGTTCTAACGAACCGCTTAATATTGAAAACGCAGCAACGGACCTGGAAGGTGATCAACTGATTTACACCTTATGCACGCCAACTTTTTCTGGCACAGACGAATCATTCCCTGGAGCCTGTGGGACTCAGAATCCCAACCCATCCATCTGCCCTCCACCTTATCCCGAAGTTGTATATACTGCACCTTTCAGTTCAGATTTTCCAATGTTTTCGGACCCTCCTCTGTCGCTACATGCTGAAACAGGACTTCTGACTGGTACGCCTACGCAAGCCGGCTCCTATGTGGTAGCCATTTGTATTTCAGAATACAGAAACGGTATCTTACTTTCGGAATCAAGGCGTGACTTCGAATTTAATGTAGTACAATGTATGGACAACCTCGAAGCACGAATTCAAGCTTCAGATTTTGCACCTTCCTTGACTTCAAATGAGGCTGATTCAGTGGCTGTCTTTGAATCTTGTCATGATCTAGATTTTACCTTTATAAATGAAAGTGAAGACCTGAGATTTATAAGGACATATAGTTGGAAATTTTGGGACGAAGACGAGACATTGATTTTTGAAGCAATCAATTCAAATATCAGAGACTTAGAACTGACTTTCCCTTCTACAGGTAGTTATACAGGTCAAATGATTCTCAATGAAGGAGAAGAATGTGCGGACACTGCTTATATGCACATTGACATCATACCGCCATTAGACCCACTGATATTTGTAGGTTTCGATTCTTGCGTAGCTGGTCCAGTAATATTTCAATTGCTCACACCCTTAAATAACAGAGAGTTTGATGTAGAATGGGATTTGGGTGATGGCACCACTGCTGACACAGAAACGGTTCTCCATAGTTATAATGAGAGAGGCACTTATGAGGTAAGTATCTCTTTGACAGACGAATTTGGGTGCATGGAGGAAACAAGCAATGATGTAGATTGGGTCCCATTTCATTTGACACCCCCTGACACGATTCAATCTGGAAGAGAACTATGTCAAGGAGATTCCATACTTATAGATGGTATATGGATTACAGAATCTGGTCAGTATCTCAATATCACACCTGCACAAGGGAATGGATGCGATTCTATTATTGAACTAATAGATGTGATCACCTTACCCTTACCAGAAATAACAAATTTAGACGCAAGCATTTGTATAGGTGACAGCTACCCATTTAACCAAACCGAAATCTTCGTAGGCGGCATATACAGAGATACCTTAGAAAATATAGTAGGCTGTGACAGCATCGTCAGGTTAAACCTCAAGGTAATAGAGCCTGAGGAAGGCTTGGAGAATAGACAAATATGTACAGGCGAAAAGATAGTATGGGGAGGACAAATATTATGTCTCTCTGGCATATATAGAGATACGTTAATTACAGCTCTCGGTTGTGACAGTATTGCTGTCTTGAACCTTAGTGTACTAGATAGACTAGAAACCAATTTGTCGGAAATGATCTGTAATAGAGAAAGTGTTGTGTTTGGTGATGACACACTAACCATGGAAGGAATGTATACGTTGGATACAATTTCAAATTTTGGATGTGATAGTATCGTTTTTTTGTATCTTGAAGTGGCTCCCACTTTTGATCTGACTATACCCGATGAGATTTGTAGCGGAGGAGAATCTATCTTTGTTGGACAATCCTACACGGAGGCAGGCAACTATACCGAAATACTTAAATCAGAGTTTGGATGCGACTCCATGGTTACGCTTGAATTAGCCGTTATTCCAGAGACAAGACGAGACTTTAGAGACACTATCTGTCTCGGTGAAACTTATGCGTTTGGAGAAGTCAACCTTTCTATACCCGGTATATATATCGACACCATTACTAATCGCAATGGTTGTGATAGTATAGTTGTATTGGATTTAATTGTAGGAGAGAATCTGTCTAGGATAAATGTAGATGAAGAATTAGAGCTAGCGTTGGGGACCACAATAACACTTGAGCCAGAAGTAAGGGGAGGAGACTTAATCAATACGCAATGGTTTGAAGTAGATGAGTTTTTGAGTAGCGGCTTGACTCTGGAATATGTAGTCAGAGATGATGAATGGGTATTCTTCCAAAGTACCAATAATCTCTTCTGTGTTGCATTGGATTCTATATTTATCAACTCCTTCTTGGATGCCAACATCTATTTTCCTAATGTGATAACGCCTAATGGTGATGGGATCAATGATATATTTAACATTGGGGCATCGGATGTTATAGCTGAAAGTCAACTATCCGTCTTTGACCGCTGGGGAAATGAATTATATATTGGAGACTGGACGACTGATCGTCAAATAGAGAGTGGTTGGGATGGTACATTCAATAATCAATTTGTTGAGATTGGTACATATGCCTACTTAGTCAATGTCATATTCATCAATGGTGAATCGGCCATATTCTCTGGAGATATTACAGTGATAAGATGAGGTTGCTATTCGTATAATAATCTAGGTCCATTCTCAAACTTCAAATACTTATCCTGCTTCGCCTCAAAAGTGCCCATCCCTCTATCTTACTATAAATGATTCACTCAGTGCTTTATTTGAGGAACTAACCTCCATAATATAAAGTCCTGCAACCAAGCCACTGACATCTACAATATATGGGTCAGAAGTCTTACTTAATATATCAAAGTGCATGACTGCTATGCCTTGTGCATCTCTGATTATGGCTTTTGCATTATCACCTAGATTATGAGTAATGTATATAACGTCACTAGCTGGATTAGGATATATGTTTATTGCCGCCAATTGTTGTTCGCTATCCAAGATGGATGAAGAAGCCTCATAACAAACCTTGAGGGATGGTCGATTCTGAATTTCATCCACTGTCCCAGCATAATTTACACCTATCCTTCCAAATTGTGTAGTTCGCAATAATG
>CAZPUF010000110.1:0-9616 GCA_964589705.1 uncultured Saprospiraceae bacterium
TAACATATTATGATATTTTTTATATATAAAATAATTTAATATGTATATTCGCCCAAAATATAATTGGTAAGTAAGGTCACCAATATCAAAACTACCACCATGACTCAATTATTAAGAACCTCTGCAGCAGCTTTTTGCTTTATAGGGGCAGTCATTTCGGTTATTGCAACTCAACCATTACTGAGCCAAAACAGTGAAGGATGTTTTATTACGATAGATGGGAGGGAACAACCTGTATCTATAAGTAGTATTCCATCTGCTATGTCTGTGGCCTCAGCTAACGCTGCAATGTTTACATCTGTTAGTGAAATTGCAGGTTTGGACAATCGCTCAGCTGCAGTGATATTGCCTTCAAGAAGAACTTCTGCAGCGCTTTATCTAAGTGATTTTGATTTGCAGATCCCTCAAGGCGTCACGATACTCGGTTTGGAGGTGATTATGACTGCGTCAGCCTCAGTGCCAGATGTAATCAGGGATGCTCGACTGAGTATTGCCACATCTCCAACTAATGTTGTGGGTGATAACAGAGCTAATCGAACTGGAAATGTAGAGCCATGGTCAGATAATTCAAGTTGGAGCTATGGAAGCACATTTGATCAATGGGGAACCACCCTTAGTCAAAGCCTGCTAACACAAGCCAACTTTGGTATCATACTCCAGATAAGAAATTCAAGTGAGGAAGAAGTAGAAGCATTCATAGATCAATTGGCCATAAGAGTACACTATCAGGCGGCATTAGAGATTTGTGGTCACCCCTGTGTATCATTACAATCCTTGCCAGAACCAGATGTAATTAATTACGAATGGGAAGTGGATAATACCTTGGTGTGGTCTCCTTCCAACGAGATAGATCATGTGGTCAATATCTTCGCCGAACAATCTCCATTAGGGACATACGAGATTTGTCTGACTAAGACCTATGATGATGGCCAGACTGATCGCTGCTGCCGTCCGCTTAACTATACCAGCTGTGAGACTGGATCAATAGGAGATAGAATATGGGAGGATGTTAATGGAAATGGTGTGCAAGATAGTGGAGAGCCTGGTCTGGATGATTACCCGGTTTTTTTACATACTGCCTCAGGAGAACTTCTAGAAACGATGAGATCAGTCAATGGTCAATATAGGTTCGATAATTTAGTTGGAGGCACTTATTTTGTTCGTGTAGATCCTCTTGATAGAATTACCTCACCATATGTGGCAGGAAACGCTGATACCAACTCAGACATCCAGAATGTGTATTTCTTTGGATCCACTGGAGCTATAACTGTCGAACCAGGGCAAAATCTAAATAATATAGATTTAGGTCTTACAAGTATGTCTTCTATCTGTGGTAATATATGGAGAGATAGAGATGGAAATGGGAGCATCGATGCTGATCTAGCATCTATAGATAATATCACTGTCAATCTCTTTGATAATACTGGTGATTTAGTTGCCTCTACATCCTCTGATGAAAGTGGTAGATATTGCTTTGATAATATTGGGTCGGGAGAATTCCAATTAGAGTTTGGATTGCCAGCTGGATTTGGGGTAAGTAGCTTCGGTCCTAACCAAGTAGACCTTAATACTGGCAGAGTGCCAGTATCATTATCATTTGGAGAAAATAGTGATGGCAATGATCTTTTTGCATTTATTTATTCTACTATAGGAAATGAAATTTGGCAAGATTTGGATGGTGATGGATTACGGAGTAATTCAGAACCAGGACTGTCAGGTATACAAGTAAGTTTGATGGATTGCTCTGGTTTAATATTGGAGACAGTGGTATCAAGTGAGGATGGATCATATCTGTTTTCAGAATTAGCCCCTGGAGAGTATACGGTTTGTGCAGATGGTTTTGCATTTGGTTTCCAACCAACTATACAGACACAAGGGGTTGGAGGCTCTTTGGTTGAGGGTGATGGATGTACCTCATGCATATTTGTAGTGGATGATTCAAATTTGACAGATGTAGATGCTGGATTTATAATTGCCTCAGCGAGTATTGGTGATTTAGTCTGGTTAGATACAAACGAAAATGATGTACAGGATATAGGAGAGTTAGGAGTGTCAGGAGTAAGAGTGAGTCTGGAGAATTGTCAAGGTCAAGAGATTGGTTTTCAACAGACGGATGTAAATGGATCATATCTTTTTTCGGGTATCCCTGAGGGTGAGTATGTGTTATGTATTGAAAACACCGATCCTACAATAAGAGAAAACAGCAATTTATTGGGCACCAATGAATGTACAAGTTGTTTCACGCATACAGCGGGAGTGGATTTATTATCTATGGACTTTGCGATGCAATCTGTGCAGTTGTCAGGCGACCTTTGTGCTAGTGTGTGGGAAGACCTCAATGGCAACAATAGATTGGATCCCAATCTGGATATAAGATTAACTATAGCTGTTAATGTATTTAATTGTAATGGGCTGAGAGTTGGTACTATAGGTGCAGATGATGATTGTCTAGAGGGCTTGCCTGCTGGAGAATATTTTATTGAAATAGATATTCCACCTGGATTTGAACAGGTCAATTTTGGAAATAGTATAAGTCTTAATGGGGTCGGTACTTCTCCGTGTGTTTCTTTAGGAAATCAAGATGTGTCCATAGAGATAGGTATAAGAGAAATCGATGAAGAAGAAGAATTTTCATCCATTAGATTCCAAGCTATAGAGGACATTAATGAGAATGGCGAAGTAGATGGTATAGAGTCAGGTATATCTGGCGTTAGAGTTGAGTTGGTTGACTGTAATGGATTGGTGGTAGATGAGGCCTTTACAGACCCAGAAGGTGTTGCCTTATTTAGTGATATCTTACAGAGTGAATATTATATCCAAACAGAAGTACTTCCAGGCGCCTCATTTTTTAGCGGAGGAGACATAACGGGCCAGAATGGTCCTGGTACAACAGATTGTTTAGATCTGGAAGAAGATCAGCTAGAAATAACAGCTGCATACGTCAATCAGTTTTCGGCGCTTTCTAATATTTCTGGACAGGTGTGGCTTGATCTAAATGAGAATGGAATAATTGATCCCATAGAAATGGGTATGTCTCAGGTTGCTGTCAGACTTTATGACGCTGACTTCTCTATTTTGGAAGTAAGATATACTGATGCCAATGGCTTCTATGAGTTTTTTGATATAAGCGATGGAGATTATATCCTCCAGTTTGTACGACCACCTCTATATGACTATACTGATTTTCAGGTGACAACTAATCCTGCATTTGGCTCTGATGTTATAGATCCTATTTTGGGTATGACAGAAATTATCAGATTAGGTCCAGGACAATCAGTCGCTGATATAGATGCAGGCTTGATTCCTGTTGTGACAGATGAGGCTATAATCACTGGATTTGTTTGGCAAGACGAAAATGCTAACAGTCTTCTTGATGTATCAGAGTCAGGTTATCCTGATATGTTGATATTATTATTTGAAGGGAATGGTACCTACCATTCTGCAACATTTACAGACGATAATGGTGTATACCGCTTCCCACAGCTACCTGCAGGAGAGTATCAAATCCAATTTGAACTTCCAGACGGATTTGTATATGTGGATAGCAAAGTTGCTGGCCCGTCTATCTTTGATTCTGAAGTAACAGATTTTGATATAGGACGGACTTTGGTCTTCGATATTGGATCAAATGAGATAGTAGATGGCGTCAATGCGGGACTCAAGAGAGCCAGTGATAATGATGCTGCAATTTTTGGACGATTATGGATAGATGCTAATAAGAATAATGTTGTAGATAATGATGAACCAGGATATAGGGATTTACTTATTTCTTTGTTTGATACCAATAACAACTTAGTAGATCAGACAATGTCTTCTTCTGATGGGGAATATGATTTTTCACAATTGACTTCTGGTGATTATTTTATTCAAGTGGATAGAACAGATGGTTACGAATTTGTTCCCTATGTATCAGGACAAGCAGCTGGTGGATCACAAATTCGAGACTTAACTTTAGGCCGTACTTTATCCTACAGATTAGAAGAAGGTCAGATTATAGATAACATTAATATTGGCTTTATTCCTGTGGAAGAACAACGTATAGCCATAGGGGGAAAGGTCTGGATTGATGCTAATGCTTCTAATAACATAGATCAAGGAGAAGCTGGATATGTGGGCATGGATGTGTTGTTATACGATGCCAATGACAATTTTGTAGATTTTGCTGTGACTGATAATTTGGGAGAGTATTTATTTCCAAGTATTGCGCCTGGGCAATATTACATTGATTTTGAATTGCCGGATGGATTTGACTATGTGCAACCACTTATAGATGGTAATTCCGATAGAGATTCTAAAGTGGTCAATGCAGGTGATGGTACAACAGCCTTGGTGTCACTTTCATTAGGCGACAAGCTAGAAAATATACATGCAGGAATCAGGATAACTGAAGAATTGCCAGTCCAAATTTCTGGCCGCATTTGGGTAGATGATATTCCTAATCACTTAATAGATGGTAACGAAGTTGGAATGGCAGAGTCTATGATCTTATTATTTGATCAGCAAATGCAATATCATTCGGCCACCTTTACTGATGATGAAGGCTATTATAGTTTTCCTCAGCTTAGGTCTGGTGGGTATTTTGTTTTCTTCTCATTACCTGACGAATATGAATTTGCAAATTTTAGAGCAGGAGGAAACCCCGACTTGGATTCAGAAGTACAAGATTTTGTATCCGGACGGACGGACGTTATAAGCACAAGTCCAGGCGAGCATGTACGATTTGTGAATGCAGGTATACGAGCGACCAATGAGGTGCCTGGTAGTATATCTGGTCGTATGTGGGTAGATAGTAATGAGAATGCAAGAGATGATGCTTTTGAAGATGGTGTGTCAGATTTTATAGTACTGCTTTTTGATGGGATAGGTAATTACCATAGTGCTACCTTTACCAACGATGCTGGGGTCTATACTTTTCCTAATATTACCCCCGGAGAATATTTTGTTGAGTTTGATTTACCTGCTGATTTTAGCTATGTCCAAATGAACAGCCCTCTTACAATAGCTGATGGTTCTCATGTATCCGATTTGGTCAATGGAAGGACAGAAGTATTTAGACTGGATGATGGACAAAATATAGAAAATATTAATGCAGGTATAATTGATGACAACCCTGTCGACCCTAATGCTAATATTGAAGGCCGAGTATGGATAGATGCCAATGGAAATGATATTGAGGATGCCATAGAGGATGGGTTTTCAAATCTGACTGTGTTCTTGCTTAACACACAGCAAATCTTTATAGCAGACACTCAAACTGACGCAGATGGTAATTACAGTTTTAGAGATTTAATACCAGGAGAGTATATTCTAGAGTTCTCCTCGCCTAGCGGTTATGAGTATGTGGCATTCAATGTAGGAGCAGACGATGCGCTTGATTCTGATGTTGCAGACATAACTACTGGCCGTACAGATATTATTACTCTACAACCAGGCGAAACAAAAACAGATATCGATTTAGGATTACGACTGGAAGAAACCCTTACAAGTGCGATTTCAGGAAGAGTGTGGGTGGATCGTAATTATAATGATATTGAAGATGTAGATGAAGATGGCTTCCAAGGGGTAACTATATTTTTATTCGATGAGGAATTGGAATTATTAGATACAAGAGTATCACTGGGCAATGGACAGTATGTGTTTGACGATTTGACCTCAGGTAATTATATTATTGGCTTTTCTCTGCCAGGCGATCATGATTTTGTGCATTTTATATCTGGTTCTGATCCTGAAATTAATTCTGATATTATAGAGAACAATGCCGGTCGTACAGAAATCATTAGCCTAATAGGCGGGGTAAATGTAGAAGACATTGACGCTGGGGTAAGATTCAGGGACGAGTTTTTGTCAGGTATAGATGGCCGGGTATGGGTAGATAGAAACTATAATGATGTAGAAGACCTTAATGAAGAAGGCTTTAGGGGAGTGACGGTATTTTTATTTGATGAAGAGCTGGATATTTTAGAGACTAGGGTGTCAGATAATGAGGGCTTGTACTCGTTTTCTGAGTTATATCCAGATAATTATGTGATAGGTTTTTCTCTTCCAGGTGATCATGACTTTGTGCATTTTGTTACTGGTTCTGATCCACGAACAAATTCTGATATTATAGAGAATAATGCAGGAAGGACAGAGGTGTTTGCGCTAAATCCTATGGAGCAAATATCCGACATTGACGCTGGGGTAAGATTCAGGGAAGAGTTTTTGTCCGGTATGGATGGACGGGTGTGGGTAGATAGAAACTATAATGATGTAGAAGACCTTAATGAAGAAGGCTTTAGGGGAGTGACGGTATTTTTATTTGATGAAGAGCTGGATATTTTAGAGACTAGGGTGTCAGATAATGAGGGCTTGTACTCGTTTTCTGAGTTATATCCAGATAATTATGTGATAGGTTTTTCTCTTCCAGGTGATCATGACTTTGTGCATTTTGTTACTGGTTCTGATCCACGAACAAATTCTGATATTATAGAGAATAATGCAGGAAGGACAGAAGTGTTTACGCTAAATCCTATGGATCAAATATCCGACATTGATGCTGGGGTAAGATTCAGAGAAGAGTTTTTGTCATCTATTAGTGGTCGTGTATGGGTGGATTCAAACAGAGATGACGAAGAGAATGTTGGTGAGTCTGGATTTCAAGGTGTGACCGTATTCTTATTTACAGAGGAGTTAGATCAGTTGGAGACCAGAGTCTCTAATAATAATGGAATGTATGATTTTGGAAATTTGTATCCTGACAATTATATCATTGGATTCTCCTTGCCTCCAGATCATGATTTTGTGCATTTCGCATTGGGTTCTGATCCACAAACAAATTCCGATATCATAGAGAATAATGCAGGAAGGACAAATGTTATCACTTTGGGACCAATGACTGCTATAGTAGATATAGATGCCGGAGTTAGACTTAGAGATATTTCGAACCAGAATCTAGCATGGATATCTGGAACAACTTGGTTTGATGAAAATGAGAATGGACAATTAGATGGTGGTGAAAATCGTGCGGTTGGTATTGAAGTAAATTTATTAGATGAGAATGGAGTGGTGTTGGATACTCGTGAGACAAATGACAGTGGCGTCTATTTCTTTGATGAATTGGCTGCTGCGAATTATGTTGTAGAGTTTGGGGAGGTCCCTGATTATATATTTACAGAACCTAGAACAGGAGTTAGTACAATGCTTGATTCTGAAGTTACGGATTTTGTAAATGGTAGAACAGACATTTTTGCACTAGGACCTTTGGACTCATTGATGTTTGTCAATGCTGGATATATAGAAGAGAACGTTACAGGTACAGGCAGAGCTGATATAACGGGTAGAGTATGGGAAGATGTCAATGGTAATGGAATACTGGATGTGGATGAGGAGACAGAATCTGGCATACAAGTCAGATTATTTAATGCTGATGATATAGAATTAGCGTCTACATTAACCACAAGAATGGGTGAGTACATATTCCCAGCTGTCAACAGCGGAGAGTATTATGTGTCCTTCTTTCTTCCGCCTGATACAAGAAGTACTTTTATGGACGTCGGACAGGATGAGTCTGTGGATTCTGATATAAGAGATGACAGTCGTACAGAGGTATTTAATATGACAGGTAGTCCAATAAGTGGATTGAATGCTGGTTACTACTTTCCAATCTCAATTGGAGATGCTGTGTGGATAGATGAAAATCAGAATGGGATTTTTGATATTGACGAACAAGGAGCTAATAACCAAATCATCAATCTTCACGCTGAAGATGGCACTTTCATTGATAGAGCATTTTCACGCATAGGGCCCTCAGGTCAAGCTGGTTACTATCAGTTCGCAGATCAAGCTCCTGGAAATTACTATATAAGATTGACTACGCAGCAGGGTATTTCTTATTCGGATGCCAATCAAGGATCTGATGACACCTTAGATTCTGATATTACAGACAGCAATGGTCCAGGTAGTACTGATATATTTTTCATTCCATCGGGAGGTGGGACTGAGGATATAGATGTCGGTCTTATATTACAAACTGCTACTCTAGGTGATAGAGTATGGATAGACAGCAATGGAAATGGGATTCAAGATGCTGGCGAAGAAGGATTAAATGGGGTTAAAGTAGAATTGTTCAATATATTTGATGTACAGGTAGGGGAGACAGTTACCTCAACGATAGGCGGCGAAGATGGGATTTACTTATTTGAAGATGTCTTTCCAACTGACTACTATGTAAAGTTTGAAATTCCAGATGGATTTGTCTCTTCACCGTCAGATATGGGGGGTGTTGATGGTACCGATTCTGATGTTAATGACTCTAATGGTCCTGGAACGACAAGTATTTTCTTGCTCTCTCCTGCAGAGACTGATTTGGACTTAGATGCAGGGATATTTGCTGATGCTTTTATTGGTGATCGCGTGTGGCACGATAGAGATCTGGATGGTATACAAGGAGCTAATGAACCCGGTATAGCAGATGTCAATGTCAGCTTATTCAGAGTAGAAGGTTCTGAGAATATTCTGATAGACGAAGTCATCACGACTCGACTGGGAGAGTATAGATTCTCTAATATACCCAATGGAGATTATTTTGTTGTGTTTGAGCCGGGTGAAGATTTTGAATTAACGACTAAGAATGCGACTAGTGATCCTAAGTTAGATAGTGATGCAGATAATCGAGGAATTACAGATGTATTTACTATCACTAATAATCAATCTAATGAGGATATAGATGCCGGATTGGTTAGGCCAGGAAATCTCATTTCGGGTTTAGCATGGAATGATGAGAATCAGAATGGCATATTCGATAGTGGTGAGTTTTTCTTAGAGGATATTACAATATGGTTACTCAGTGATTCAGGCCAACTTTTGGAAGAGCAAATTACTGGACCAGGAGGCAGATATCTTTTTGATAATATAGACAATGGCACTTACACCTTACAAGCTATACTCCCTTCAGATTTTGAGTTCACATCTAAGGATGCTGGAGTCAATGATGATTTTGATTCAGATTTTGATGCGGGTGGATTTTCGGATGAATTCACATTTGCAGGCGGAGACGTTTTTAGAAATGTAGATATTGGTGCCGTCCGAGATGGTAGACAGCCACCAGTCATATTTCCTAATCCAAGTATCGGTAATGAAGTGCAACTTAAAGCCGATGTGCATGCACAAGACTTGCCTATGAGCTGTATTATTTCCGACAGTCAGGGAAGGATAGTTCAGCATATTGATCTTGGTGTTTCAACTTCTACTGGCGAACATAGTTGGAGGATAAGTATGGGGGCTTTTGTAAGTGGAGTGTATTCTGTGAGAATACGGATAGGAAGAAAAGTAGATTACATACGACTCTCGATAATAGAGTAGTCGTTCTAAGATAAGGTTTCAATTCAAGAAAGTTTGAGAGAGGTCAGGGCTAATCGCCCTGACTTTTTTATTTGGCCTTATCTCACTTACTTTTTGATTGGAATATTCTCTACGATTTCCAGACCATAACCGATAAGTCCTACACGCTTTCTTGGATTATTGGTAAGTAGTCGCAGTTTTGAGATGCCTAAGTCATTGAGTATTTGAGCGCCGATACCTAAGTCCCGCTGTTCTTTACTCTGTGACATTGGCTTAAAGCTATTAGCTGACTCTCCAG
>CAZPUF010000111.1:0-9594 GCA_964589705.1 uncultured Saprospiraceae bacterium
GTATTTTATCTCATCCATTAAGAAATATTCGTTACAGCCATGATAATAAGTTAACGACTTTAATATATGATTCAAGCCGTGATCCAATCAATGACAAAGTAGTTGTACTAGATAGTGCCCTCAATGAAATATTGACTATTAGTCCATCAATAAGAAGTGAAGTGATATTAAATGCGATTGTCACTGACAATAATCACATCATTACAGTAGGCACCCGTGATCGTCCTAATTCAACATTTGGTTCTTGTAAAGCCTATAATCTTCAAGGAGATTTGCTTTGGGAATTTCAATATAGGTCAGAATTTGATGATGTTGATTTTTCATTCAGACATGTGGAACAAAAGAATAATACGCTTATTATCGGAGGAAGCGAGAGCGGATGCTTAATAGCAGATATTCATATTATCTCATTAGATGAAAACTCTGGCGATCAGCTATGGAAAGTTGTAGAAGTGCTGTCTGGAGGCGGTAATGCTACAAGTCAGATTTTGATAGATGACAATGACAATTTATTAGTCTCAGGCACTACAGCAGTCACTGACTATGGTGGGCCTGAAAGAGCATTTATTATGAAAATATCAAATAACTCAACCTCTGTCTCAGACACAGACAATCAAAGTCAAGATATTTCGATATATCCTAATCCTGTTAGTCATAATCTATACATAGATGGCATTAATCCAGCAGATAAAATCGACATTATAAATTCTGCAGGCATAGTCATTCAACGGGTAGCAGGCACTAAATCCTTGGATATATCTCAATTAGAATCTGGCAACTATTTTTTGAAGGCCTATACTCAAAACAAAATAATCACCAAAAAATTTGTAGTCGAGTAGCCCAATTTTTTCTTAAAACTCGCTACTGGTAAAAAACTGTACTTTGGGGTGATTATCCTGCGCCATTTTCAAAGTCCAAGCTGATTCTGCAAGGTATACCATCTTGCCATCTTTGTCTGTGGCGAGGTTTTTACGTCTTCGGCTCCGCAGCTCGTCCATAGCCGCTTCATCATCGCAAGCTATCCAGCACGCCTTGTGGAGAGCAACTGGTTCGTAGGAGCACTTTGCCCCATACTCATGCTGCAATCGATATTGGATAACATCAAATTGGAGTGCACCCACTGTACCTATGATTTTTCTATTAGAGTCTAGTTTTGTAAATACTTGAGCGACACCTTCATCCATGAGTTGATCGATACCCTTATTAAGTTGCTTGGACTTCATAGGATCTGCATTGTTGATATATCGAAACTGTTCAGGAGAAAATGAAGGGATACCCTTAAACGTTAACTTTTCACCAGTGGTCAACGCATCGCCAATTTTAAAATTCCCAGAATCATATAAGCCGACTATGTCCCCAGGATAGGCATCCTCTACTATGTTCTTCTTTGAAGCCATAAACATCGTCGGATTAGAAAACTTCATTTTCTTATTATTTCTGACGTGAAAATAATTTGTATTACGTTCAAACATGCCCGAACATACTCTCATAAAGGCTATACGGTCTCTGTGCTTAGGGTCCATATTGGCATGTATCTTAAATACAAAACCAGTGAATTTATTCTCAAAAGGATCTATAGATCGCTCTTCTGTTTCTCTGGCCAGTGGTGCTGGCGCAATATCCACAAAGCAATCCAACATTTCTTTTACACCAAAATTATTAATAGCACTCCCGAAGAAGACAGGGTTAAGGTCTCCCATGTCATAGGCTTCCTTATCAAAGGGTGGGTAGATACTGGATATGGTCTCTATCTCTTCTCGTAAAGTGTCGGCCGCTTCTTCTCCGAGCAGGTCATTAAGAGAAGGGTCAGAGATATCATCTATCTGAATGGTGTCATCCATAGTCTGCTTGCCGTGTGCTGAGAAAAGCCTGATATTGCCTGCATAGATATTATACACCCCTTTGAATCTTTGTCCCATGCCTATCGGCCAGCTAAGTGGGCAGGCCGTCATACCCAACTTAGTCTCTATATCGTCCAATAAGTCAAATCCATCTAATCCCTCTCTGTCCAACTTATTGACAAAGACGATCATAGGTGTCTTCCTTGTCCTACAAACGCCAACAAGATTCTCTGTCTGAGACTCTACCCCCTTTGCCACATCTATCACCACTATAGCACTATCTACCGCTGTAAGTGTTCTATATGTATCCTCAGAGAAGTCTTTGTGACCAGGTGTATCTAAGATATTAATCTTCTTGTCTCTGTACTCAAATGCCATTACTGAAGTGGCTACAGATATACCTCTCTGGCGCTCTATGTCCATAAAGTCTGATGTAGCACTCTTCTTTATCTTATTAGACTTTACGGCACCAGCTACCTGGATTGCGCCTCCAAATAGGAGCAGTTTTTCCGTTAAGGTTGTCTTCCCTGCATCCGGGTGGGATATAATGCCAAAGGTTTTTCTCTTTTCTATCTCAGCTTTCAAATTCATCGTCTGCTATCATTTTGCGTTGACAAAAGTACAATTAATACTATTTTACATCTCAAAGTCTATGTTATGCTCAAAGCAGAATTGAAACAACTACTGGATGAAAAGCTAGATGCTGTTATTAACCATTTGGAGGCACTCCCTGAAGATCACTTTGTCATGAGAGGAACTACAGAGAAATGGAGCAATGGTGAGCACTTAGATCATCTTAGGAAAAGCACTCGTGCACTTAATAAGGCCTTCAAGATTCCATCAATCTTGCTTCGGTTTAAATTTGGCACTAGCAACAGAGAAGAGCGAACCTATGAAGCGACAAAAGAAAAATACAAACTCAAAGTATCTGCGCTTAATAATCAGGTAAAGGCTCCTAATGGATTCCAGCCTGATGCCATTGATGCCAAGGATAAGAGTCGACTTCTGTCATGGTTTAGAGGAGAGAAAGAAACGATGAAAGGCCATATAGATCGATTATCAGAAAAAAGACTGAGCAAATATGTTCTTCCACATCCCTTACTTGGCAAAATGACTTTCAGAGAGTTAGTATACTTCACCGCCTTTCATGCTGAACATCACTATGAATTGATGAAGAAGTATAACACCTAAAAATGGGTTTCAACGGTTGCCGTTGTGATCACAATGAATCAAATACAATTATTCCGATACAATAGCTGATCTAATCAGCGTGGAATCGCCCTGCACTGCCGTCCAAGCAAAGATGAGTTGGCCATGATCATTCTTAATCATTTGAGGAAATCCACTTGTTCGAGAAGCATCAGTTTCAGTCAACACTTGCACTTCTCCTTTTGCTTTATCTGCATTTACCGTCCTGTAATATATGATCGCCTTTTCCTTGCTCTGCCCTAACCAACTGACGATTGCTTTCTCCTTTGTAATCATCGCCAAATCGACCCGGCCTATTGGATCATTATCATCTATGATTATAGGCAAATCAAAATTGAGTCCACTATCATAGGAGAACGCTAATTTGACTTGGGGTTGAGCATTGGAAGCTGTATGCCATACTACACAAACAACATTATCAATTGCTCTTACAACTGGACCATTGACAGGGCAACCAGCTATCTTCCAATTATCATTATATACCGTTTGCGGTTCTGACCAATCTCCGTCTATCTGACTCACCACAGAGATGTCTCTAATCTCTTTTTGAGATCGATCTCTGTAAGCTACAATCAAACCTCTATCTGTTTTCGCCACACTGGTCTGACAACAATCACATACCCGATCATCCAATTCATGCTCATCCGAAATTTGCCCACTTTTATCAAAACTGGCACACCGTAAGGTCATAGATCCCTGATGTCTATGGCTGTCACCCTGCCCTTCCTCGTGCTTCGTATATCGTCCATCTAACCAAGTCGTAAAAATTTTATGTTCTATTGGCAACATGCTCACAAAGCCATGCTCTGCTTCTATTCCATCCTGGTGTATAACAAACGAAGGGCGCCACGTCTCACCTCCATCCCCTGATTGCGAGATACGAACATCGTAATCATAAGTGCCTTTTGCGCTTTTCTGTAGCCAATGTGCTGCCAGATTATTACCATTATCTGCGAATGACTGTAATGAAGGAAAGTCTGCCCAATTGACGAACCAATCATTACCTCTAGCTATTTCTTTGGGCGCTGACCAGCTTTGATTTTCAAGCGATGAATATTGGAATATATCTGTACTATCATTCTCATACTTTATCCAACTTAAGTAAACTTCATTGTCAGCACTGCAGAATAGATTTGGTTCTCCTCCATGGGTGCACGGCGTATCTACAAACTGTATGTCAGTGTAAGCAAATTTTAATGACTCACCTGTATTGCAAGCAGTTAAAGTGTAGAAGAAGATAAGTATGGAAAATCTCATAAGGTAAAAGTATAGAATTTCATGAGCGCCCATGGCAAGAAATAGCAAAACGTCAAAACAAAGAAACACTATTCCGTTAATTAATTGAACATCTCGTATTTTCATGTAAGCATATGCGTCATCTTCTAATGACCCTAGTATGAAATTCGTGAAGAAAATTAGTGTAGTCTCCGTTTTAATTTTAATAGGATTTATTCTCTATACACTGTTATCAACTGGATTTTTTAGACAGATAAAACCAGTACTCGATGGACAAATCATTGATAAGGTTGCCATTAAAGGGGCGGAGGATATCATAGTGAGTCGCTCAGATAGCTTTGCCTTAATTTCGAGTAACTGTAGATGCAGAACTTGTCAAAAGCGAAAACACCTTATCGAGGACTGAGGAAAAATTGGTCGAAATGAGCAATGGTTGCATTTGTTGTACCTTAAGAGAAGACCTTATGATAGAAGTGGAACGACTAGCAAAAGAAAATCGATTCGATTCCTTGAAAGGAACCAAATAGTTGAGTGGCGAAACTCATGCTCCAAGCAATTTGGTGCACACATCAGCTCAAGCCTCATTCTCTACCAAAGTTGACTAGCTTTACTTGACCCAATAATTACTTCAAATAGATTAACGGTGTACCACTATACGTCGACTAAGACTACGACCATCTGCTAAAGTCAGACGAAGCAAATAGATTCCTGAGGTCATCTCATCTAGAACTATACTAAAGGAATCGTTCTCATTTCCTTGTTTTAAAGTACGACCGCTCAAATCTATCATGCTATACGATGCCAGTTCGCCTGATCCGATGTATTTTACATAGAGCAAGTCAGTAGCAGGTACAGGATATACTTCCATTTGGCTACTTAAAATGTCGTTGGTAGAGGTCAAGCAAGCTGGATCATTCAATTCTCGTACTGTAAGGTTAAGAGTCCTCATCGAATCACAGCCCAATTCTGTCTGCAATAAGTCCTCATAAGTGCCTGTCTCTGTATATCCCTCATATGATTCACCAGCGCAGATAGTCGCCTGGACTGTACCGCTAGAGTGCCGACACAAATAAGATGATGCAACTGTATTAGTGATAATGGGTTCATTAAAGTCAAAGAAGATGGCTGCTGTATTTTCGACTATATCACCTGGCTCAGGCCGTTCCCTATTAAGTGCGGCCCTCATTCTTATAAATCCATGGGAGGCTTCTTCATTGACAGTAGAATCTGGAAGCATTATATTATCAAATACAACCACTAAGGTCCTGTTTTCATCCAAAGTCCATACATAGTCATGAGAACCTGCCACAGGCCTAAAACTAGATATATTAAAATCCTCACTTAGTTGATCCTCTATCCTAACTATGAATGCCGTGTCTGTGCCTGTATTTTGAAAACGAATAAGGTATTCGATCTCAGAGTCTTCTCCTATAACATCTCTATCCGCTATCCCATCGATGTAGATACTTTTGTCATTAGGGTCATAAGAGCCTTGGTTCGCTCGGCACTCAAAAGTCTCCTTGTCGCCCAAGGTATCACTGCATTCGTTACCAGAAACAACACTGCCAGTGAGGTAGTGGGTCTGCCCCAATTCCGCAGCGCAAGAAAGCGTAAAGTTAAGGCTTCCGAACAGCGATTCGCGAGGACCAATAGCACCTACCTCAAACACATATGTGGAGCCAGACTGAGAGACCAGCGGAAAAGAACAGGATTCGTACTCAAAAAATTCATCAAGCTCTAATGTGAGTAGACCATCAGTAGAGGATACTGAGCCATCATTAAAAATACTAAGGTGATATGTATTGGGAAAACATCTCCGCAAAAACGGGGTCGTACCAGATATGCCCAAATCTGCACATTCATCAATAACTTGAACACCTACATAGATAGTATCTATATCTCCAATGTCTACTTGTACTACACTTTCAAAATCACAGACTTCATAGAGGTCTGTTCGTGCCCCTATGTTCACTTCTATTACATCTTGAAAAGAAATAATTTTAGCTTCACCTTGTCTATTTGTATTTACCAATCTATCTCCAACCTGGACAGGCAATCCAAACATTAAAGTCTCATTGTCTTGGAAGCTACAATCATTATTGTCATCAAGGTAGGTGACCACATTCAGTGTACTGAAACCATCTACCACCTTAGTAGTGGATTTGAGTATTGGGGTGCCCAAAGTAGCCAGATACAGATAGCCGTCCCAACTTATATCTATATCCGTTAATTGTCGCAAATCTGGACGACTAGGTGTAATATCTTGCCAGGTATCACCTTCATCAGGACTAATAAATAAGGCCTTATCTGTCAAAAAGTATATATTCTCTGCTTGGTCAACATGCAGTTGACTAAATAAAATGTCATTAACCAAAGGCAAATCTTTCAATACCCTAGAATTATTTGATTCATCATAAATCATAAGCTCAGGCACACTATTAAAAGACTGTAATAACATATATACCTTAGCCTTGCTATAAGAAGCGACCATCCAGTTAATAAAAGTTGAGGGATTCAATGGGGCGATGACATCTCTGATCTCACCATCAAAATCTATTCTTACTGCGTTACCATTAAAGTCCACAACATACACACTTTCAGATGCTGAGATTATAGATAAATCAAGTGGACTAACAAACACATTTGGGGGATTAAAAGGAATTGACTCCCAAGTCTCTCCATTGTCTGCTGATTTCCATAATTCACCAAAATCTAGAAAGTAGATACCTTGTGCATTGATCTGAATTTCATTTTCTATTCTTACAAAACCGTTTTCAAACTCCATCCAAGTTTCTCCTCCATCTGTAGACCTGCATCCCTCATCCGAGAAAAGACTTCCATCTGGGAATGAAAAAACACGTGAAAAGAATCTACAACTACTGTTTATACTACTCAACTCAAAATTTTCCCATTGGCCCTCTGTTGTTTTTATCCAATCATTACAATTTTCAGTCAATACCAAATCTTTGCTAGCAGCTTCCACTAAGAATGCATTTGGTGAGCCATTCATGAGTTGATTTGATTTATCCATCCAGTTGTCCTTGCCGTTTTCAGAAATTCTCAACTCGTTAGGGCACAGATCTTGAGCTACAGCGACACCATCTGTACCAAAGGTGAAGGGCTTAGCACTAAAGATTGGTTCAAAATCTTTTGAAAATGTTTCAAAACTTATAGCACCGTCCGTAGAGACGTAGGTACTGGCATGTCCTGAATAGCCTGTACCCAAGATATGTAGGTTGTCAGCATTGGTTACTGTGGGTATGCCTCCTATTCCATTTGGGTATGATTGCCAAGTTGACCCTTGGTCTGTAGAAAAGACAGAAGTCGAATATAGATTTCCAGCTGCATCTATCGCGACTTGGCTAGACGTGGAGAAAGAGCCGGATGCAATGTTTTCTTCTACCTGTGTCAAACCCACATTGAATCTGATAAGGCCTCTGGACGAATAAGAGTAATGAATATCGTTTGGTCCTTTGACTAAGATAGTATTGAAACTACCATCTTCTATTTCTACCGTTCTAATCAGGTCACCTGTGGCAGTATATCTCTGTATATTATCAATGTTTGCAACGATGATCTGATTGTTATCAAGAAAGAAAAAATCACTAGGAGAAAAGAATAAATCTGGCTCGAAAAATGGCTCTAAGCTTTGACTGCTTTCATCGATTTCATATATAAGGTCACCCAATATGATAAATAGACTACCCTCGTTATTCTCCGTAATCTTAGGTCTAAAGCTGAAATGCACATCTCGGAGAGCATCATCTTGAACCAGTAAGTTCCAAGAATTACCTAAGTCGTCGGATGTAAATAATGCCGCTCCATATTCATGGTGGCCTATTAATCGTTCATCCTCAGTCATGTATATTACACTGAGCTGCTCCAAGTCATGAACTGGGAGCTCTTCCCATTCTATTTGTGCATGAATATTAGTACTCAGGAATAATAGGCACAGCAAGACGAAGATGTTCTTGATTGGTGTCATAATAGATTGTTGGTCAGTTCGTAATATTTCTTAATGTCCTCTATCGAGAATAGGTTACTGACCTTTTGTAAAGAAATTAGGTAATGTCTATTAATCCTAGTTATCATTTATATCGCAGATATCAGCATTAATCTAGAAATTTGGCCAACCTTTGCACGCAACTAAAGCACAGGTACAGCAATATGATTACATTCTCAGATCTGCATCTCACCAAATTTCTTTGGCAAGCACTGGATGACCTTGGCATCGTACATCCTACGACCATACAACACAAGACCTTCTCTCCAATCATGTCTGGTAAGGATATAGTAGGCATCGCACAGACAGGGACAGGTAAGACCTATGCTTACTTACTACCTACATTGAAGATGTGGAAATTTACCAAGTCTCCACATGCCCAGATTTTGGTGATTGTACCTACCCGCGAATTGGTAGCTCAGGTTGTAGAAGAGGTAGAGAAACTTACCAAATACATGAATGTCTCTGTGGCAGGTGTATATGGAGGAACTAATATCAGGATGCAAAAAGCTGAGATAAGTCTGGGTGTAGATTTGGTTGTAGGGACACCAGGTAGACTAGTGGATCTTATGTTAGACGGTGTGCTCAAAACTAAGCATATCAAAAAATTAATCATAGATGAAGTAGATGAGATGCTGCATCTGGGATTTAGGACACAACTGAAGACTATACTTGACTTCTTGCCAGAACGCCGTCAGACATTGATGTTTTCTGCTACTATGCCCCAAGAAGTAGAAGCCATCGTCGACCTTTTCACAGATTATTATACCAAAATAGAAGCTGCGCCATCAGGCACTCCTCTAGATAATATAGAGCAGCTTCTCTATAGCGCCTCTAACTTCAATACCAAGGCCAACCTATTAGAGCACCTGATCGCTTCAGATCCATCTATGAGTAAGGTACTTGTATTCGTTAGTATCAAGAAAATGGCAGATGCCTTATACGAAAGACTTCTGCCAGCTATGGAAGATAATGTCGGTGTCATCCATTCTTCTAAGTCTCAAAACAACAGATTCAATACAGTCAACCAGTTTCAAGATGGAGAGATGAGAGTAGTCATCGCGACCGACATTATCGCAAGAGGGCTAGATATATCTGAGGTAACTCATGTCATTAATTTTGATCTACCAGAAGTTGCAGAGCAGTATATACATCGTATAGGACGTACAGGTAGAGCGGAGAAAAAAGGGATTGCTATTTCATTTGTATCCGAATTAGAAGAAGCACGACGAGAAGCCATAGAAACGCTGATGGATATGACTATACCTGAGAGCTTCATTCCTGAAGGAGTACAGATTTCTGAAG
>CAZPUF010000112.1:0-9435 GCA_964589705.1 uncultured Saprospiraceae bacterium
GCTGATTTATGGTGCATCTTAGATGCGCTATTCAATCCTTTTTATAGAATTGTTACTAATTGAACTCCCTACAAATTTATCCAACCAGTCCCAAATTTTAATCTATCGCTCTATTATTAATTGGCTCACATTACGTTGATTTTCATTTGTGGCTTCGATGAAGTATAAGCCTGACGTCAAGTATTTTGTGTCCACTTCATTTGCATTAGTTGCAGATAAAACCAATCTACCTTGTGCATCAAAAATCCTAATCGTATCCGCATCAGGGATTACACTAACCGTATTATCTGCAGGATTGGGATAAAAAATAAATGGAGAATTATCAGTTGTGGTTGGATCTTCCAATTTAGGAAACTCATCTACAAGAATACTAGAAGTTGTATTTGTCCGTATGGCTGGATTTTGATCAAAGAAAATATTTGCTGTATTATTTACTTCAGTACCAATTGGTAAATTATCTAGGGGGTCAATAGAGTAGAATATATGTCCTTGACTTCCTGCTTCATTTGAAAGACTATCCGGTAGATAAATTTCATTGAACGTAAAAGTGATCAAACGGCCATCATTAATAGTCACTTCTAATATGTCCTCATGTGATGAGCTGATTAGGTCAAAAGTAGATAAATCTAAATTTGAGGATATCGTATCTGTAATAACTACATTTTTGGCATAGTCATTTCCCGTATTCTGGAATCTAATTCGATAAACTTGTGATTCTGTATTTAGCGATAGACTATCCTGTCGTCGTGGGCTATAATCTTTATCATTAGGGTCAAATGCGCATTTGTTCGGTACAAAATGTTTGGAGGAAAACCGTTCGCTTTCAGTGACTCCAAAAGATTCAAAGCAGTATAGTACTCTTGTGTCCTCTTCATCATCTATTAAAGGTGCGGTTATTGAAAAATCAAAATGTTGACTGTCATTTGGTTTCAGTTCATTAAAATTCCAACCCACGAGAAATTCATTGTCGACAAAATCAGGCATTGTGTCAAAGGTGAAAAGCTCTAACCGGTCATCTAATGATATCCATGCGACTCCATCCTCGATAGTTGTTCCTCTATTCTTAACAATAAGTCTAAAGTGTATTTCATCTCCACATCGAAACCTTTCATGTAATAATGTGGTCTGTAGATTTGATATAGACTCTTTGGGTGTTAAGCCAAACACCAATTCTTGCTCAAAGTCATCAGTGTCCACCAATAAAGAATGTGTCGCTAAGGAAGTTGTTGTCCATAACGGATGATATGCTGAATTATAGGCGACGTCAAGATTGCCTTGATCAACGACTATGCTTAATCCATCATCGCTAAAGTTATAGAAGTCTTCCTCATTAATTGTCACAGCGCCTAAGGAAGTATATGGTTCATCGCTATCTTTGATGCCGTCTAGATTTGTATCTATATAGAATCGTACTCGAAGAAATGCAACGTTTTTGTCTACTTCATAGGCACCGATATCTGGATTGGTAGTTGCAGGCAATGGACGGGGATTACCTAAGATGTCTGTGTCAAGAACACCTGTCCTCCCAGAGCCAAGACATGGTGAGCCTAATGAAGGTATAAAGACTTGACCACTGGATAATAATGGGTCACGGTCTATTATATTCTCTCCATCAAATCCGCCAGCCACGATACAATGACTAAGTGATGTAGAGAAATCTTTTCCACGAATTATGTCAGACAATCCATCACTATTGTCCCAGAATACTGAATTGACTGCAGTTAAAGTAGAGTCCTTTAATATAATAGGACCACTGTTTTCTACTAGAGTACAATGATTTAGATTCAAATTGCCTAATGTGTTTACAGACCATCCTTTATTTTTTGACACGACACAATTGTTCATTGTGATGTCTCCTTTTCTTGAAGCATATATTGTACCTGTGAATCTTGAAGATGTATTGTCAGTAAACTTAGTGTTATTTATAATTGTATTATTCTCATTATATTGTTGAAGATATAGTGCTGATCCAGAAAAAGATTTATTACCAGAGAATTGACTATTTGATAGAGTTAGATTAGCTCGATCTGAAAACATTCCAGCACCAAAGGGCCAATTTCCAGAAAGAATAGAATTGTTACTTATGACACATGAATCCATGGTAACAAGTATGTCCCTACTGAAACTACCAATAAATAACCCTCCGCCACTACACCATAATTCAGAAGTGACGCTATTGTTGTCAAAAATACAATTTCGAATTTTAACTTCTGATGAAGGAGGAACAGAAAATCCTCTTGTTACAGCCAGTCCTCCACCACGACAACTAGTACTTGCAGAACCATGATTATTTCTAAAAACACAATTATTCAATTCCACTTCTCCGAACGTATTTATATTTAATCCAACTGCATAGGCGTCCGCTCCTCCCCTTATAGTATTATTGATGAAACTACAATTCTCTATTATACCTTCAAAGTTGTTTAACTCTGCACCTGCGCCACTAGAATTAGTCAATCCTAGATTATCTCTAAATATTAAATTGCGTAAGGTAGGACTGGCATAATCTGCGAATAAGCCTGCACCATGACCACTGACTACTCTTCCATTTTGTATAGTAAATCCATTGATTTCTGTGTTCTTAGTTATAGTCTGAGGCCCACTCTTTTTTTCACTTTCAATGTGAATGACCCTAAAGAGTTCTCCATCAATAATGGTCTCATGTTCTCCCGCCTCAGACTTCAGTTTTATACCATCAATTGTTTTGGGCCAAAAGAGATTTTCATAGTATGTTCCAGGAGCAACAAGTATTGTTGTTCCTGCTTCAGCTGCATTTAAAGCTAATTGGATTGTCCTGAAATTACCAGGTACAGTTATAGTATCTTGAGCATCAGACCTGCAAATCAGTAATATGGATAATGCGATGGCTAGATAAGAGTTTTTCATATGGAAGTATGTACATTATAACTAAAGTACAAATATAGACTATGTCTGTAAACAAATACCTTAACATTTGGCAAATGTCATGAGGAATATATGCCACCATGTAAAGTGCTACTGTAGTTTGTGACGACATATAGCGGCACTTAGTAGAAGATTATATATGATCAGGTGTTCAAAGTCTTATCTTTTAATCGCCGATTCATTTTCAGAACAAGAACAACCAACACCTTATGAGAACATCAGTACTGTTTGTATTTGCACTATGGCTTAGTTTTGGCCTTAATGGCCAAATTGTCGTCAAAGCAAGATGGATAGATAATGTAGACTATGCCAAGAATAATCCAGAAAAAGTTCAATTTCTAGATTTATCTAATACTCAATTAGACGCTGTTCCAAAATATGTTTCTGACTTTAAGAATCTGATAGGGATAAAATTATCCGATAATAATATCAGTCACATAAGTGATGAGTTTTCACGAAACAAAAATTTGGAATTCATCGAATTAAGTGGCAATAATATCCAAGAGATAAATTTCAATGTCTTTAATGCATGCAAGCGTAATTTAAAAGCAATTTGGCTAAGAGATAATGACCTTTCTGTAATAGATTCTACTATCAATATCTTGAAATACTTAGAAGAATTGCACCTAGGGCGAAATGGGATAAAATCTTTTGATGACAATATCATGCTGAAGAAATTGAACTATCTGGCAGTGGATGATAACCAATTGGTAGAACTACCCACCTTCTTAGACGCAAGTTATAAATTGCAGAAATTGAATTTGAATGCTAATAGAATAGCTGCATTCAAACTCACTGAAGAAATGAGAAATCTGAAGTCACTGGACATAGGAGATAATCCGATAGAAAATTTTGAGATTAAATCAGCGAGATACAAATTAGAAAGGCTCATCCTAGATTGGATTGCCATAGAGGAAGAATGGTTGACTCAATTACCCACTTCGGTAAAAGTACTTTCTATGGAACATTGTGAATTAAGTAGTCTAGATGGAATTTCCCATTTGAAAAAATTGAAAGAGTTATCCGTACTTCATAATAGTATAGACGAGCCTTCTGCAGCACATTTCAAATCAAATAGCAGGGTTAAGAAATTATGGTTTTAGAAGGGTAGTCATGGGTGTGGGTATTAAGCCATAGATATCTATACTGGTATGGCTCCACTTTTCGTTGCTACAGTTCGGTGATGTATACAGATGCAATACAGGCTGTTATTCTAATACTGGGATCTACACTGATCACTTACATGGCCTATGTAGAGATAGGGGGATGGGATGCCGTCTATGCGATCACAGATCCTTCTCACTTCAAAGTCATGAAACCCACAGCTATTTTATACCTGTATACAGTTTGCATTCTTTTAATGAGTTGACCAGCCTTTCAATAAGTTACGATATATATGTATGCTAGCTTAAACTATAATGCTATAGAATAGTAGTTCTAATTTGTAACGAGTTTACTGATAAGAAATTCGCCAACATTTTTGCCTTGTTCTACACCATCCTCTATGGCTGGCATATAGTGTATCCCGCCATATAATCTGCTAATAGCTGCCTCAGATGCTGCCTCTTTGAAAGAATTATATTCCCTTATGGGAAGACCATACTTTAGTTCTACGTCATCTTTATAAGCAAAGTTGTCACCATGTAACGCAGTAAGCATATGTGCCGCCGCAGTAGAGATAACACTATGACCACTGGTATGCTCTGGGAATGGAGGTGTCTGCAGCAATGGCTTCCATTCTTCATCTACATGTTCATTGATAACCGTCTCTGGTCTGACAAGAGAAGATCTGTACTTCTCATCCCAACAGCTGATAAAGGCATCAAATAATGCAATGGATGTAAAAGTGGTTGTCTCGATGGCTTTAGATAATTCTAGATTAGCTGTCCTCGCTGCTATACCTGATATACCCATCCAATGACCGCCAGGTGTAATCTTCTTTGTCGCAAACATCATATGACCTGTTTGATTCATGACATAGGGATTACAATCCCAGAAACTGGCGATGCTTTTCTGTTCAGTTGTAAGATTATTCCCAGTGTCATACACCTCCATTGTCTCTTTAAAAAAAGTACTCGATTTATCAAGATTATAATTAGATGGTGCAGCAGGGCTAAACTGATCAGCACTACTCATGACCATCGTTCTTATCTCTCTCCAGTGGGGTTCTATGCCTTCCATATATGCAGGAGGAGTTGGCTTCCACAGGCGCTCGTCATCAGAGATAGAGTACTTTGGGTAACTTCTCGTTTCTTTGTAATTATCCTTTTCTGCCCAGGCAAGAATATCATCTGCCACCCGTTCACCATAGATTTTAGAAGCTTTACGAGTAGTGGAGCCTATATTGATAGAATCCAATTCTGATTCGAATTCAATTATATATTCCTCCATCATTTTCTCAGAAAATATTAAAGTCTTAGCGGTTTTCTGAAATGCATAGATTGCAGCCAAGTTGTAAGAAATATTAGTATTATCTTCTGGAATAGATGTCTCCGACAAACCTTGAAGTACTTGACTAAGATCTTTTATGTCACTATGAGCAGGACGTATAGCCTGGTATGCTGCTATGCAAGGGTAAGCATATACGCGACTGGCCACTGGAGGCGAAAATATATCATGCACAATCACATCCGTTAGTTTGTCGATACTCTCATGGAAGTATTTGGGATTACTTAAGATTTGCTCTGCATCTGATGTATTCAGCCCTGATTTACAAGAGAAAAAACTCAAAGCCAAAAAATAATATATGTATAAGCGTACTTTCATATTTATCTTATAAAGATTCTTGTTTTCCCAAGGTAATAATACATTTGAAATTTTGTCTTCTGAACGCTAAAAATTACAGGTATTCATCCTGAGGAATTATAATGACTATGGATTGAATTGTTAACTTTATCTATCATTCTTTAATAATGACTCTACATAGAATTCAATGCGTCATATTTATATTTTTCTGTACACTAAGCTGCACGGTTGTTGCTCAACTTACTGATTCCAATCTTCCCATTTTCGTCATTACAACTGATAGTGGCACTATACAAGATGAACCTAAGACTAGAGCACATTTAGGCGTAATATATGACTCGGATGCCGATCGCAATAATCTCGCAGATGGCTATAATCATTATGATGGCATTATCGGCATAGAACTGAGAGGAGCTACCTCACAATCCCTATTTGAAAAGAAAGGCTATGCTGTAGAAACGCGTAAAGATGATGGAAGTAATAATAACGTTGAGTTACTAGGGTTGCCCAAAGAAAATGATTGGGTTTTACATGGACCTTATAGTGATAAGACACTTATGAGAAATGCGCTCACCTATTGCCTAGCTGGAGAACTAATGGAGTATGCGCCAAGAATAAAGTTTATAGAACTCATCATAGACGACATGTACAAAGGCGTCTACCTCTTAACTGAAAAAATAAAGGTTGACAAAAATCGTGTAGATATTACCAAGCAAGAAGGAAATACTAATGATATTACCGGTGGCTATATACTAAAACTTGACAAGAGCGAAGGTGCTGCGAGTGTAGGATTCGAATCTAAGTATCCAGCCTATCCCAATGACTGGCAAAAGAGTTTCTATCAGTTTCACTTTCCTAAGACTGAAGATGTCACTCCCGAACAATTTGAATATATAGAAAATTTAATAGGAGAAATAGAAGATGAATTTGTCTCAGATGATTTTGCAGATGTTACTAGTGGATATTCCAATTATCTAGATGAGAATACTTTTATCGATTATTTAATCATAAATGAACTGAGCAAAAATCCAGATGCGTATAGGCTGAGCACTTTTTTTTACAAAGATACAGATGAGATCGATCCTAGATTCAAAATGGGCCCTGTCTGGGATTACAACCTAGCTTTCGGAAATGTCAATTACTGTACCAATGGAAATCCTGAAGGCTTTGTCGTCAGTCGATTTAATGAAGTTTGTCCCGACGATTTTTGGGTCATAAATTTCTGGTGGGATAGATTACTAGATGATACACTATTCACAAATAAGTTAGAAGACCGCTGGGCGGAACTTAGACTCTCTACGCTGAGTGAATTTTCTATACATAGTAAAATAGATTCTTTTGCCAATATTTTAAATGAATCTCAACAAAGAAATTTCTCACTATATCCGATCTTAGATGTCCACATCTGGCCTAATTATTCAGTAGAAGGCAGCTATGCTCGAGAAGTACAAAGGCTAAAGGATTGGGTGTCGACGAGACTAATTTGGATAGACCAAAACTTAGCTACTTTTTCTGTGCCTCCATTCAATCGAAATTTCGAATTCGACCCAGTCATTATGCCAAACCCTGTCAATGAAAATGCAATCATCAAATACTACTCTCATCAAGCTGCTACAGTGGAATTCAATATTTTTGATGCTACAGGACGGGTGTTATACCACGAGGAACCTTTGGATAAAATAAGTGGGTTTAATGAGATAAGATTACCACTACACTTGGATCCAGGTATCTATTATTATCGACTAGTCATCGATGAAAATTCTTTTGGTGGAAGCTTTATTAGATAATTGTTGATACTGATACTCTCAAAGCTCTGTAGGAGCGATAGCTTAGTAAGTAAAGGTCTTTATTATAAAAAATAGTCTAGTTGTAAATGAACTTGTCAAATCTGAAGACTAATATTTTGGTTTTTCTCAGCTTCTTGCTTTTTGCGTTGGTGGTCATCATATTAGTTCTGCACGGCTACTCCAGTACGGTAAATGGATCTACAACTTTAGCTGAAGATTACTTTCCAAAATTGGCAACTACCTACAACTTCGCTACAGTCCAGTCAAATGGTAAGACACTTAGATACATAAAGACAGGTCAGTATGATGCTGACAGTCCCTTGATCATATTTGTGCATGGCGCACCTGGAAGCTGGGAGGCCTTTAAATCTTACTTGGCTGATGTAGATTTGAAAAGAATGGCACAGTTAATCTCAGTAGATAGATTTGGGTATGGAGAATCAGACTATGGTCAGCCTGTTACTGATATTGGCACTCATGCTAATGGTATCAGAGAGGTCATCCTAGCCAATCCTGCATCTAAAGTCATTCTTGTTGGGCACTCATATGGTGGCCCTATTGTCGGTAATATGGCTGCTACTTACCCTGATCTTATAGATGGAATCCTAATGGTTGCTCCTGTCAATGATCTTGGATCCGAACCCGTTAGATGGTATGCGCATCTCTCCAATTGGTCCATATCTAAGGCGCTGCTCCCTGATTATATAAATGTATGTACTGCCGAAAAGATGAATCACATTGAGGCCCTGCAAAATATTAAGTCGAATTGGTCACGTATAGGTGTGCCCGTCATTCATTATCATGGGGTTAAAGATGGCCTGGCACCGCATGATGGCAATGTTCAGTTCTCTAAGCGTCATATAGATGAATCTCTACTAACTGTGGTCACTGAAAAGGGCGAAGGACATTTTATCTTATGGGATAAGAAGGGGACTGTGAAAAGTATGATTATAGATTTGCTAGTAAGAGAATATTGATGAGCGAAAGATAGATTGGTTTTGCTTGAGTGTGCTGATATAAATCCTAGGCGATTAAATGAAAGAGTGAATCAAATTAAATTGTACTCAGGAAATTTATGCCTTTGTCTAATCCATAACGATAATCAGACATCAGACTTTTTTTAGAATAAGAATAAGTACCGCTATTCAGAAATCTTTTGGGTCCGATTTGTTCTATCTTAATGCCCTTAGGTGGTTTTTCCATGAATTGAATAGCCTCATTGTATTTCTCAAAGGCCTTTTCGAATGTTTTACTCAATTTAGGTGTAGACTTAAAATACTTGCTGCCAAAATAATCTGCCCAACTTTGTTTTATAGTGCTATTAATTGGTCTAGTTCTCAGAACCAGTATATTCTTGGAGCCTAGACTAATGGCCCACTTTACAGGTAGTGGATCACTCCACCCTCCATCGAAATACAATTTGTTTTTTAACTTATGTACGCCTTTGGTCGCAAACGGTAAGGTACTCGACGCAATCACGCATTGAATCCAATCATCGCTACAAGGATTTAAATATTCTGCTTTGCCAGTCTTCCTATTAGTAGCGACAATAATAATCTGCTTATTTTTAATTTGTTCTGCAGCCTTCATGACATCGAACGGTACCTTCTCTGATGCTACAGTAGATAAGTAATCTATATCCAAATATCCTTTAGCACTAAACGTTCTTTTGAAATCTGCGAACTTATTATCCTTTGCTAATATTTTCATCGCATTGATACAGAATCTATATTGGTTGCTTAGGTAGTAAGACATCGCCACTGAGCCTCCTGAAATACCAATAATTGTCTTAAAGGGGTTGTAGTCTTTGGCGATAAATGCATCTACTAATCCTGCAGTAAATGCTGTTTTAAATCCACCTCCTTCTATTATCAGCGTATCAAACTTCATTGGAGTAAATTAATTATTTCTTTGCAAATATGCTTAGATGTTAGAAAGAGAATTTAATTGTCTGAATTAAACTCTGACAATAATGCTCATCTGTCTGAATCTAGATTTA
>CAZPUF010000113.1:0-9326 GCA_964589705.1 uncultured Saprospiraceae bacterium
TTTAATCCTAATCCAGACAAATGGCATTGAAGAATGATGAATGATAAAGTAAAATGAAAAACCCACCTGCAATTGCAGATGGGCTACACTAGTCAACTTAGATTAGACTCACACTCTAATTTATTTTGATAAACTTAGATTGATCAAGGATTTCTCCATCTGATGATATAACCATGTGGTAGATTCCTTGAGGCATCTGTGATATGTCGATTCGTTGGTCTATAGGACCATTAGACATATCTGATCTATACATTTCCTTTCCAGTAGCATCATAGATTTGTAATGTACTTTCAATGTCTAATTTAAAGTCAACATTGATATATTCTGAAGCAGGATTCGGGAATACTTCTAGCTCTGGCTGTGAGATTATAAATTCTCCAAACACTTCACCGTCACCTGTGTCAAAACTTCGTGATCTTGTATGTTCTGCTTGGAATGAGATATAATTTGAGTAAGGAGAAAAACCATTATTACAGATAGATCGTACTCTTACTAATATAACTCTAGTACTGCCTGTAATTAAGAAGACTCTTGTGCCGCTGATAGGCACTTTGAACCTGCTGCTTGATCCTTCAAATCCCAATTCAATTTCGTATTTGTTTGCATCAGGAGACCTGTCCCACGAAATTAAAAACGCATTACTACCTAATCTCTTGTATCTAAGATTTATAGGCATTTGACAGTTAGGGTCACATTGAATTCTATCCAGGAGAAATGCATTAGATAGATCAAAGCATCCTTGGAGGTTATTAATGTTGTTGCCTACTGAAAGACCATTTAAGGTGCCCATGTAAGCAACCAAGTAAATTCGGTACTCTCCTATACTCATTCCATCGACGTTTATAGTCGTGTTTGTAGGTAAGCTTATGATATAGTCATTCGCGTTTGTAACAACTATTTGGTAGGCACCTACCGTATTATTGAATGGACCAAAGCTTATATAATCTGGTTCTCCATCTGCAGCACAAACTTGTAATGAAGTACGACCATCAGAAAGACTGAGGGTTTCAGCCTGTGCATTGCAAGCGCCATTGCCCTGACGAGTAACCGTAATAAAGTTATCTGAGACATCTTCGCAAAAATCATCTCTCAGTGTAGATAGTGGCTGGCCAATTACAGGATCTGATAATCCTCTATAATTCCATCCCCAAATTCTACATACTCCTGGAGGTGCACTACTTAAATCAATCGTGTTAGAATTAGCAGAGTTGACCCATCCTAGGATTGTGCCAACCTCATCAGTGATGATATACCAGTAACTTAAGTTTGGTGCAGTAGTAGTATGCGTTACATCGAATACGATGTTACCAGCTGTACCTGTGTAAGAAGTGCTTCCGTTAAGTAGACTAACGCTTCCGCCATCAGGAATTTCTCTATAGACTGTAATAAAACTATCTGAAACATCTTCACAAGTATCATCCCGTAAGGTAGACAGTGGGTCGCCTATAACAGGATTAGGTAAACCTCTGTAAGACCATCCCCATACTCTGCATACGCCAGCAGGTGCAGCACTTAGATCTATAGTGTTAGAATTTGCAGAATTGACCCAGTCAAGAATTATATTGTTGTCATCAGTGATGATATACCAGTAGCTTAAGTTTGGTGCATTTGTCGTGTGTGTCACATCAAAAACTATCTGACCTGCACATTGTGCAAATGAAGTACTTCCGTCAAGAAGACTTAGACTACCACCATCAGGAGCTTGTCTATATACTAATATAGAATTAGATAAATCAAAACAACCAGTTAGGTTCGAGATGTTGTTGCCTACAACTGCTCCACCAAAACCTGATTCATAAGACACTGAATAAATAAAGCAGTTACCAACTCCAGCACCATCCAAATCAAATGGTTGAGCAGGAGGAAGTGCAAGGATGTTCCCAGCGTCATCTGTGATAATATAACCTGTTGCGCTTCCAGTTGCCGGTTGTGTAAAAGTCACTTGTAGTGGATCTGGTACGCCATCTACACAGATTGCTGTGCTTGTCGCTCCGTTGTCTAAAGTAATGTTACCTCCAGATACATTACAAGTTGGAGGTGGAGGTGGCGGAGGTGTAATACAAATCGAAGAAGAACCGATAGAGTAAGCTTGAACTCCTGATTGAGTCAAATCTCTATTTAGTGACGTTCCGCCATTGATTGCAGGCGCTCTATCTCCTGTACTCCAAAGTCCAGCTGCTACAGCTACAGCTTCACGTGTGCTCCCTCCTCGGTTTCCATAAATCACATAATCAGCCATTGCTGAAACTGACCCAAAATTGGAGTTGATATAGATTCCTAATTCGTCACCAGAGTTACTAAGGCCAAATCCAGATAAGGTTACTGAAGCGCCTGGCGCTAAATTTAATTGCCCACATTCTACGGTCAATGTATTGAACCTGGAATATGCTGGTCTATTACATAGCCAATAATTAGAGACATCTATGGTGTTTGTTCCTGAGTTGACAACTTCGATATAACTGTTGTCGGAAATTTCGCTAATCTGTATCTGACCATAACTTTGATGGACGAACAGCAAGGTGGCGAAAACCATAAGTAATTTGCAAAATGAATTCATCATTACAGTTTTTAAATTTTATTTAATTAATAAAGAAGTTGATTAAGATATTCTTCTTTGTTTGTCTGAGTTACGCGGGCAAAATAATTATGGATGCGTGGGCTTGAATTTTATTTTAATAATTATTTGTAGTTGAATATTGCATTACCGTACAAATATACCTGTAGGTATTGTTTACTTAATATTTGACTTGTAAATATTGGTTTATATGTAATTACTTATTGTCCGATAATTACATTTAGTTTGCTCTTTGAATATATCAAAGGGCTCCGCTATGCTTGTGAATAGATTAATCGCATTTCTCAGAATGAGCTATGTCATTATCCCTATATACCAACTAATTTTAGTATTAGATATGTGTGATTTGATCAATAATATTGTATTGATATTCTTGTTACTATCGAATGGAAGAAAGGGTTGCGTGAAGAGTAAAATATTTGAAATTCTATTTTGTTTATTGAATTGATTATTTATCAACTTTATCCAGTTAATACCGTTATTTCAGTATGATTAACTCTTTGATAATCCTTTTAATTTGCGTTATGTCTTCGCTTCCTTCTTTAGATCCAATCATCATATTCAATTTTTCGACCAATGAAAATATAGATGGGTGGTATATTATGGATGATGTCGTTATGGGAGGTCGATCTGAAGGTGATTTTGAGATCACGGAATCTGGTGTCGGTTTATTTTCTGGGAATGTGTCCCTTAAAAATTATGGTGGATTTTCTTCTATTAGATATGGTTTTGCACCTAAGGATATAGAAGGTTACAAAGAATGTGTTTTCAAAATAAAGGGAGATAAAAAGCGATACCAATTGAGATTTAAGTCATCTATGCGAGAACCTCATTCATATATACAGCACTTTGAGACATCTGGTGAATGGGAGATCATTACTTTAAAATTCGCAGACTTTTATCCAAGTTTTAGAGGTAGACGACTAAGTACTCCTAATTTTCCTGCTGAACTAATGTGTGAGATGTCATTTTTGATTGCAAACAAAAAAGAGGAAGCATTCAATCTGCAATTTGAGTGGATGGAATTGAGATAATTTGCCTTATCCTTTCATGGGCAACAATCTGGAATCCTCCAAAGCTGCACTACGATGACCTGCTGTTTTCTTGTAATCAGCATTTTGTAGTAACGCATAAAATTTCATAACGTCAGGATACTTCACAATCAATGTTAAATCCCAAGACTCATCTTCTGGTCCAATTATGTATTGATTGCTCTTTCCGATAAAGACAACTTCAGCTCCCAATTTTTGGAGATATGGCTGCGTGTGTTTCATGTAAATTTGGTAAGCTTTTTCTCCAGAAATCTTTTTACCCGGATTTAGATCGGGATAGTTAGTATAATCCGCTACTTCCTTATACTTTAAAAGATTAAGCATGACAACAGGTTCATCGCTTTTAAATTGTGTAGTAAATTGCGCTATTGCTTCCTTAGTAGCGTTGATGTGTTTTGACATTTATGTTAGTATTGAATAGTACTATTTTTAGCCTAAATTTTCCATTTCTTTCGAGAATGGTTGATCATAGAATCTCTTACCAGTTAATTTATACATTGCATTAGCGAGGGCACCCATTACTGGAGGGAGTCCTGGTTCGCCAAGACCAGTAGGATCTATGCCATTATCTACAAAAAATGTTTCTACTTCTAATGGAGCTTTGTTATGCCTTATCAAATTATATTCATGGAAGTTAGATTGTTGCGGTACGCCATTCTCGAAAGTCAACCCACTAAACATCGCATGTCCAATGCCGTCCACTACTCCTCCCTCTATCTGATTCTTTGCACCCATTGGATTAACGACAATGCCACAGTCCACAGCACACCATACCTTCTTAATAACTAAATCATTCTCTTGATATTCCAAGTCTATAACCTGAGCAACATAAGTATTGTGACAGAAGTAGGCAGCCACACCTCGGTACTGATTAGAGGATGAATTATCCCAGCCACATTTTTCTTTAACCAATTTCAATACACCGGCATATCTCTCTGCATCGTAGTCATTGTTTTCTCCAATTGGGTTTTTAGCGGCCTTGTCAAATAGATCTAGTCTGAATTGTATAGGATCTTTTCCTGCTAATTCTGCAACCTCATCCAGAAAGGATTGCTCAGCACCGGCTATGAAATTTGACTTTGGTGCTCGCCAGGCTCCTGTGGAAATATTGGATTCGATAAAGCTGTCTGAAGCTTTGTAATTGTCTACTGTTCCAGCAGGAAATCTGTTAGCCCATACAGGTCCTCCGTGAACCCCTGCGCCCTTGACACTGAAAGCGGTCATGTTGTTATCTTCATCTAGTGCAGCTTTATATCTTACCTTATATGCTGGTCTGTAAGTTCCTTTGGTCATGTCATCTTCACGGCTGTAGATCAGCTTAATTGGTTTTTTTACTTTTTGAGAAATCAAAGCTGATTCAAATAGCCATCCACCATATAACCTTCTGCCAAAGCCTCCACCCATGCGTGTCATATCTACTGTGATATTCTCCAGAGGTATATCTAAAGCCTTGGATAATTCTCTTGCACTTATTTCTGGTGTCTGGATAGGCCCTACAAATCTTGCTTTGTCCTTAGTGACTTCTGCAAAGAAGTTCATAGGTGACATGGTGTTGTGAGCTAGAAATGGGGCTGAGTAGGTGCGCTCTATAACCTGAGCGGCTTCTTCAAAGGCTTTGTCCACATCACCATCATGTCTATCTGCCTCAGTATCTTTTTCAAGTAAAGCACTTAGAGCTGCTTGATGATCTTTGGAGTTTTCACCGTTGGTTGTTTCCCATTGTGCATTTAGTGCACGTTTGGCTTTCATCACTTCCCAGGTGGAATTTCCTACGATGGCTATCATGGAGTTTTTAAGAAATGCATTTCTTAAAAAGCGTGACTCACTAAAGAAATCAGTCTCAATTTTAAAGGCATCTACAATGCCAGGCATGTTTTTTATTTCAGCCTCATTAAATGATTTTACAACCCCGCCAAATGCAGGTGGATGTTGCACCATAGCATAGAGCATACCTTCTTCTTCATAGTCCATGCCGAAGAGGGGAGCACCAGTCACAATTTGTCGTCCATCTACATTTGGTGTAGATGTTCCTATTATCCTAAAGTCTTTAGGATCTTTAAGTTCTACTTCCTCAGGTACTTCTATTGTAGTAGCTGCCTGCGCTACTTCCTGATAACCTAGCTCTTGACCACTTGCTTTGTGGTGAATAATTCCTTTTTCGGTGGTTAATTCATCTAGAGGAACGTCCAATGTTTGAGCAGCGGCTTCCATCAGCATTCTACGTGCTGTGGCACCTGCAGTTCTAAGACTCTTCCATCCCAGTCTGATAGATTGACTACCACCGGCTAATTGTCGTTTATACTTTGTGGTGTCTAATGCAGCTTGTTCTACAACCACGTTCTTCCAATCTACATCTAACTCTTCTGCGATGATCATTGGCATAGACGTTTTTATATTTTGCCCGATTTCAGGATTGGGAGAGTAGATAGTGACGACCCCATTGTCGCCTATTTTGAGAAAGGCATTCATGTCAAACCATTGCTCGGGCATTTCCAGCTCTTTGATGATTTCTTCTACCTCTGCATCCGTCTTACAACCTGCCAAAAGACTAAACCCAAGCAAAAAGCCGCCACCTGCAGCAGTACTCGCTTTTAGAAAATTTCTTCTGTTATATGATGTTTTTACAATTGACATTCTTGTATTCTTAAGTATTGAAAAATTAGTACCAGGGATTACTTCATATTCTTCGCTGCTGTTTTGACAGCATCTCTGATTCTGGTATATGTCCCACACCTGCATATGTTACCTAGCATAGCTGAGCTAATCTCTTTGTCTGATGGATTTGGATTATCATTGAGAAGAGCAGTCGCCGTCATAATCTGTCCTGCTTGACAATAACCGCATTGAGCCACATCGTGCTCCAGCCATGCCTTTTGTACAGGATGAGTGCCTTTCTCAGATAGTCCTTCTATCGTGGTAATTTTTTGATTTGAGATTTGAGAAATTGGAAGAACACATGACCTCATGGCTACACCATCTACATGAACGGTACAGGCGCCACAGGCTGCTATTCCACATCCAAATTTGGTGCCCTTCATTTTTAAATGATCTCTGAGTACCCATAAAAGGGGAGTGTCATTAGAGACATTGACTGTCTTTTGCTCGCCATTGATGTTTAATGTTTTTTCTGCCACTTCTTAGGATTTAATTGATAATGTATCTAAATATAAGTTATTAGAAGTTTTAATCAATGAAGTAAAAGATGAATTTGATAATGGTGTCATTTAGATAGTTATATCAAAGATTAAAACACCATTGATATCAATGTCTCATCTTACTCTAAAACAAGTTGCGAGGTGAGGCAATGGGATGAGAGAGCTGAAGTAATTAATTATTAGGTTGGATTGAGAATGTCTTTCTTAGATATTTAGCTTAAGTATTGCAAACTCCAACAATTATCACCACTCCACCACAATCTTACCAAAATGCTGCCCGGTCTCCTGATACCTAAAAGCATCAGCAAGCTGATCAAAAGCAAAACTTTTATCGAGAATCGGCTTATAGCCAGATTGGTTTATTGCTTTGATCATATCGTCTTGGGATGATTTACTATCTACAGCGATTCCTTTTAGAGTCAGTTGCTTAAAAAATAACTTAGGGAATGTAATCTCGCCTTTTCTATCACCTAGTATTCCAATTGAGATTATGCTTCCTCCTATCTTAGCAGCCTCTATAGACTGATTCATGGTAGATCCGCCACCCACATCCAATACATGATCTACGCCACCACCTGTTAGTCTAAAAATAGTCTTCCCCCATTTTTGATCTTCTCTATAGTTAATTACGTTGGTGGCACCCATTTCTTTGAGGCGTTCTGCTTTTTCTGGACTTGAGGTGGTAGCAATTATAGTAGCGCCTCCTGCTTTTGCAATTTGTAAAGCGGCAATAGACATACCACCTGTTCCTTCGATCAAAACAGTATCTCCTGATTTCATCTGCCCTTCAGTTACCAAGCCTCTCCAAGCAGTCAAGGCGGCACAAGGCAAAGTAGCTGCTTCCGCAAATGAATAACCTTTTGGTATTCTGGTCAGTGAGTTGGCGGAAATGCATGACATTTCTGTGATAAACCCATCAACAGTTTCACCTGATATAGCTTTCATTTTACGGTATGTTGCTGGGCCATCTATCCAGTTAGGAAAAAATAGCGACATTACTTTATCTCCAATATTCCAACTAGTAACGCCTTCGCCTAAAGCAATGATTTCCCCAGCACCATCCGACATAGGTATGCGTTCAGCTGGGACAGGAATGCCTCCAATTGCGACGAGATAATCATGGAAATTAAGTGAGGTAGCATGCCAGCGAACAGTTACCTGTCCTGCCTGAGGAGTAGGTTCTGGGCGATCCATAACCTTTAGCTTATCAAGTCCTCCTCCATTTACTTCTATTGCTTTCATTCTTTTGTATCATTTTATTAGTAATCCTGTGCTATCACCACTCGCTTAACGCAATCTTTCACAAAAATAAGAACAGCAGGTACACCAACAAACGTATAAAATTGCAGTACCAATAGCCGATTACTTCAGCTACCTTTATATCTGCATTTTGACATAAAAGATTAATGGCTTGAGTTTCTAGAAACAAGGATTACAAATTATATGCTGCTCTCCATGATAAACTATATATAATTCTATACAATCTACTTTGTTAAAAACATAAGTCGTTTTTCCACGCATTCTCGGAATTTATCTTGATTTAGGGGAATCAAACCCAAATTTTCATTTATTATATACCTATGAAGGAAATCAGAGAGATAATAAGGCGATATGAAAACACCGATTTCAAAAGAGAAAGCATAGCGCTTGCCACAGTCGTCAAAGTAGAAGAATCCTCATACAGACGCATAGGTGCTAGGATGCTTGTAAGCAGTAATGGGCAGTGGATAGGTGGGATAAGTGGGGGCTGCCTAGAAGGCGATGCCTTACGTCGTTCCCAGCAAGCCATCTACAGTAAAGTGCCGAGTACTGTTGTATATGATACAATGGATGATGACGAAAATGAAATAGGCGTCGGACTTGGATGTAATGGTCGTATAGAAGTCTTGCTCATTCCTGTTGACCCAGATGATAATAACAACCCTATAGAGCAACTTAAGCAAATTGTCAAACTCAATGAACCAGTCGTCTTAGTCACTACCTTCAATAGTCCGCATCAGGATAATCTGGGCAGCAGCTTTATAGCTATGCAGAATAAAGCCCTTCATTCTTTCAATGGTATAAGCAAAGAGGACCTCCAGCAACATATAGATACCACCTCATCCAAACGACGTTCATGCACTTTCGACATGAAGGATAAGGATGGGGCTAAGCACCAGCTCTTATTCGAATTTATCCGACCAGAGATGAAGCTTGTTATCATCGGTGACAACTATGATGTGAATGCGCTAGCAGGTATCGTCAAGGAATTGGGCTGGGAGATATACATAGTCGGTCGTAAAAAGAAGATACACAAAAACACCTATGCTTTAGCCAAAGAAGTATATGAGTATGAGGACTACGAGCAGGTTACCATAGATGAGTATACTTCAGTTCTGATGATGACGCATGACTACAATTGGGACAAAATCATTCTTGGAAAAGTATTGGCTCAGAAGCCTTCTTATGTAGGTATGCTTGGGCCTAAAAAGCGTATGCTAAAAATGGAGAAGGAAAAAGGCTTAGAAAATCTTTCTAAAGTATCGTTTTTCTATAGTCCGATAG
>CAZPUF010000114.1:0-9282 GCA_964589705.1 uncultured Saprospiraceae bacterium
TATAATGATTGGCTAGTGTTGTATCGCTCGATATGGCACTAGTTTTTTTTATGCCTATAGGTTCCTATTTGTATATGCGATACTAGCAATTACAAACCTATTAGAGACATATTGTACTTTTACAACTGACCTAAATTGGCATTGCTATCAAAGTATGTATGAATTCCACAGTGATAAGAAGAGATATTTTCAATGGCAATGTGATGTAAGCAAAAACTGGGTTATCCCTTTTATTGAGCTAGACGGACATATAGACCAAAATTCAAAGGTGCTAGAGATTGGGTGTGGAGAAGCCGGTGTCCTCAAAGCATTTTTAGATTTGGGATGTGAAGGAGTTGGAATAGAATTGAATGAGAACAGAGTGGAGCTAGCGAATCATTTTCTGGCTGATGAAATCAATAGAGGGCAGGCCAGAATCATATCTAGTAACATATATGACATAGATCCCATAAAGGATGCTCACCAATATGATCTGATTATCCTCAAAGATGTGATCGAGCACATATTTGACCAAAAGAAGTTTCTAAAAAAATTAGGACAATTTCTTCTGCCGGGTGGACGGGTGTTCTTTGGTTTTCCGCCCTGGCAAATGCCTTTTGGAGGACACCAACAAATTTGCTCCAATAAAGTGCTAAAGGTTACACCTTATTTCCACCTGCTGCCAAAATCGATATACAGGAGTATTCTAAAAATGACGAAAGAGAGGCCAGGTCAGCTTCAAGAATTAATGGAAATAAAGGAGACTGGTATCTCTATTGAAAAATTTGAAAGCATGGTGGGTAACACAGGATTTGATATTAGTTTGTACCAACACTTTTTGATTAATCCAATATATGAGAAGAAGTTTGGTTTAAAGCCAAGGAAACAACTTTGGCCAATATATAAAATACCTTACTTGAGAAATTACTTGACTACGGCAGTCTATTACCTAATCAAACAAAATTCCACACTATGAATCGTTGTAGCTGGTGCTTGAAAGATGAAATATATATGGACTACCATGATAATGTGTGGGGTAAGCCAGTTTACGATGATAGAAAATTATTTGAATATCTCAATTTGGAAGGAGCTCAAGCTGGACTAAACTGGTACAATGTGCTAATAAGAATATCTTCCTATGAAAAGGCTTTTGATGGGTGGAATATTGATAAGATTAGAAAATATACTGATAAGGACAGATTGCGATTGGTCAATGATAAAGGGATTATAAGAAACAGACTTAAAATCAATTCTGTAATCACCAATGCCATTGCCTATCATGAGTTGGTCAAAGAAAAAAGCTTAACAGATTTTCTTTGGGATTATGTAAACGGAAAACCTATAGTTAATAAACCCAAGTCTTTGGATAACGTTCCTGCTCAAACAGAACTTAGTCAACAAATCTCAAAGGATCTGAAAAAGAGAGGATTTAAGTTTGTAGGTCCAACTATAATCTATGCATTTATGCAAGCAGTAGGAATGGTTAATGACCATGTGATAAACTGTGATTTCAGGCAGAGCTAAAAAATTATTAATCCAATTCCCAAGCTTCCTTCATCTTGTGAAATATGGCTGTATTCTCATAGATTCCAGAAAACAATTCGGCTTGAGGGCCAGATGCGAATACTGGAATAAAATCTCCAGAGTGCTTTTCTGTGGTAAATGCTGTTTGGAGTGTGTCCATAGTGCTTCCGGGCTGTATAGTATAACCACCAGTCTCATGGTCTGCTGTCACTATGACCAAAGTCTCTTCATCTGATTCTGCCCATGACAAAACTCGCCCAATAACACTATTAAACTCCTTAAATTCCTGAATAATCCAATCTGAATTGTTTGCATGGCCGCCCCAATCAATTTGTGAACTTTCCACCATTAGAAAAAATCCATTGTCATCTGATTTTTGCTTTAGATAATTAAGACTAGCCATGGTTACTGGTTCCAGATAATCTCTTCCTTGCTCAACCGAGAGGGGTTCGCCATCTGCGGTGAAATATCCAAAGCATTTAGACTCCTGCATTGATAATCTGGCGTCAGAGAATTCTGTCAATTGGTCCATGATGGTATAGCCCTTCTCCTTTAATTCATCAATGAGATTTCTTTCGTCTTTCTCTCTTCTGTCAAAATATTTCTTACCTCCTCCAGCAAAGAAATCAATTTCAGTATCAAGAAAGTTTTCAGCAATATCTTCATAGTTTTTTCTGTAAGGGTTGTGAGCGATAAAACTAGCAGGCGTGGCATGTGTGATAGAGGAAGTTGCTATAAGCCCTGTGCTCAATCCCTTACTTTCTGCATATTCTAAGATGGTCTCTGCTTTTCTGTCGTCTTTGTCTACACCTATGGCCAGATTATGCGTCTTAACTCCACAGGCAAAAGCTGTAGCTGCAGCTGCAGAGTCTGTGATGACATTATCGGCCGCATATGGCTTATGTAATCCAACTACAGAGAACCGCTCTAGATTACTCGTATTGTTGTTCATGTAGGTTCCTGCAGTTATTTGCCCCATACCCATGCCATCACCGATCATGAGAATGATGTTCTTCGGTCTCTTAGCTTCTTCAATAACAGTCCCCAGGACTTCTCTTTCAAAAACGGGCTGTTTGGTTTTGCAGCCAAGTAATAAGACTACACATAAACTGAATGCAAAAAATGGCTGTCGGATCATAACTTTATAATTTCAAGTGCTCAATATATATTTTTTTCCAGGCAGAGATCTGACCAGACCTTTAAATTCTAGATTTAATAACAGAGACGTTAACTGCCCGAGGGGTATCTGTGTTTGATAATGTAGGCTGTCAAGTCTTGATTCAGGTTGTTTTTTTAAAATATTGACGATAGCTTCTTCATCAGGTAACAGATCTATCATCAAAGTCATCTGCTTTGGTGCTTCTGAGATATCCCATCTCATTATATAAGCTATGTCTTCAGCAGAACTGAGGAGATGGGCTTTATGCGTTTTAATCAAGTGATTACAACCTGCAGAAAAATCATCAGTTAGTTTTCCAGGTATTGCAAATACATCCTTATTGTAATTATTAGCAAACTCCGCTGTAATTATAGAGCCACCTTTGATGGCAGATTCTATAACTACAATGACATCAGCCATACCTGCAATGATTCTATTCCTTTGAGGAAAATTTTCCCGATCAGGTTTTGTGTCGAATGCGAATTCAGAAATAACACCACCATTATCCAGCATTCTGCGCGCTAACTCATGATTGGTAGAAGGGTATATGGATTTGAGTCCATTGCCTAACACACCAATTGTAGGCATGCCGATCTCTACTGCTTTTCGATGTGCAATTGTATCCACTCCATGGGCTAAGCCACTTACAATTGTGCAGTTATAAGACCTTAGTTGTTCGACAAGTTTTTCACATTGTATTGTTCCATAGTTAGTTACTTTTCTCGTCCCTACAATTGCCACTTTACGATTGGCATTGAGATCTATATTACCCTTGATATATAGGATTAGAGGTGCATCTGGATAATGATTTAGATTCCTAGGATAACTCTCATCTAGGAATGATATTATTTTGACGTCCTTCCCTTCAATTTTTTTTAGCTCTTCTTTAGCTAATTTTAGCGCATCTGACTGTGTTATAGCCTCTGCTATTTTCTCTCCTATTCCAGGAATGCTTAGAAGTTTTCTCTTTTTAGCTAAAAATACCTCTTTGATACCACCACAATACGAAATCAAATCTCTGGCTTTAATGCCACCGACGCCAGGAAGGTAACTAATACCTAACTTGTATAGTGCATCCTCATCATGCATTATCGGAACCTGTTAGCATATTCTACATTACCTAGCCCCAAATATGCCTTTCTAAGACCTCTTCTAATCTCTGGATCATTTGGGTCCATTTTGTAAGCCATAGACAGATACTTGATAGACCATTTGTAATCCTGTCGTTTGTCTATCATGTTTGTGATACATACATCCTTGTAGAAGGACATCATTTTGTTTCTATCTTCTCTGTCATTAATGTAATTAAGAAATTCCTCCAAAAAGGATATTTGAGGTTTGTTGATCATAGCCGGCTTGAAGTCTTTCAGCAGAGCATCAAGGTTGCCATTCTGCTTGTAGAGTTCTGCAGCTACACCGACCTGCATAAGATATCCATTGTAATAAGTAGGATGAATTTGGGTGGCTTTTCGCGCATGGGGTAGTGCTCTTTCTAATAATTGCTTTTGGCGAGCACGGTCATTGGTTTTTTTGTATTCGTTAAATAGGGCTGTTGCCATGAAGCTGTTTGCACGGGCACTATTCTTGGATACTTTTATGGCAGTATTGTTTAGAGATAATTCACTCTCCCAAGCTGGTACACGTGTTATCGTTTTGACACTGTATAGTCCTAATAAGATTGCTGCCAAACTGGTAAATACTATCTTTCTTTTATCTGGAAACTTGGATGCTAACCAGCTTATACACAAAGCCAGAATTATACATATACCAAGAGAAGCGGCAAACATAAATCTCTCGTTCATAAAGGTGCCTATGCTTATAACTATGTTAGAGACTATAGATAATGCGGCGATATAATAGAAGAGGCTGAATGAAATCTTAGGTCGTTTTTTTATCCAGTAAATTATCAGTCCTCCTAGAATGAGATGTATCATAATAGAAAGCCATACCTGCCAATCTCCAAAATCCATTATAGGAATGTGATAAGGATAATAATCATGTGTTAGAGGGTGAGGGAAAATGCACAGTTTGAGATAGAGAAGTAAGGTGTAGCTTATCGTTGCGTATCTTTGCAACACATTCATTCCTACAAATGAATTATTCATCAAATCATCCGAAGGCTCATCTCCCAATAAATATCCAATGACCTGATATCGCCAAAGGAGATAGATTAGTGCAACAGCGAACAATAAAGAGAATATAAGAATGATCTTTTTTCTGGATTCTTTTCTGAATATTAGAATAGCAAAAGGAACAATTGCTAGGAAGGTAATTGTGTTTTCTTTAGCAACAAGACCAAGCATGAAGAGGACTGGAATTGAAATAAGTGCTGACATTTTTTCAGTATCCACATATCGAAGAGTGGCAAGTAATGTCCACATGCTGAATAGCATGGACAATATTTCATCTCTTCCTTTGACATTGGCAACTGCTTCTACATGAATAGGATGGCATAGGTAAATCAGACTTGAAAGAAAGGCAATACTATAGAATATCTTAATATGGTTGTCATCTTTATGAAATAATCTCCTAAGCGTTAGAAAGCACAAAAATGCAGTGAGACTATATAGTAGGGTATTAATAAAATGGCTTACTGCAGATGAGCTACCAAATAACTCATATTCCAGCGCAAAAGTAATCAATGATAAAGGTCTGAATCGAGCGCCTTGGACAAGATCTTTTTGCTCTCCAAAATATCCATGAAAACTATCGTTGGATAATATATCACCTATACCTTCCAGTCCATTTTTAACATGATTGTTTCCAGTAAATACAATGGCATCATCTAAGACATAATTAAATCCCATAGACTGTCCATAAAGAATAAAGGCAGCCAGAATAAACCCTATAGCGACAAGACTACTTGATTTTAGGTTCAAAGGAAGGTACTTCGGTTTCAGTATTTCCTTTGGAGTTAGTTCTTTTTTCTTGGAGGACTTCTTAGCCATTGGCTGTCTTTTTAGAGTACAGACCTTTAAAGTATTCCTTTTTATTTATTTCATAAAGTTTGTTTGGTTGATTTAAAATCTGTTATTTCAAACTATCTTATGAAGAAAAGTTATCATATGATATCTACTGATTGCAAATCAGCAACTGTGATTAGTGTTTTTGTATCTGCACTTTTAGTGAGCACCTTATCCATCGGCCAGTTAAATCTCAAGGTTGGATACACGCTTGGATTTTATTCTCCGGATGTAAGTAATAACATATTGGCAGAATTTGATGCGCAGTCCAGTATTACCTTCGATCAGTATAATTCAAGCAGACCACTCAATCTGGCGTTTGGTGTCAACTTAGGCTTAAGGTATAAGTTCAATTCTTCTGCGGTAGAAGTAGGCTGGGAGAGTCTTGCCAGAAGTACTAGTTCAACAGGTATATTGAGACCTGGGCTTCCAGCGTCTCCATCATCTGTAACCACAGAATTTAACTATCGATTCAATATGCTCTTGCTGTCTTACGAGTCTAATTTCGGGCTTCTTGGTGTGGGTAGTACCTTTGGCTACAACTTAGTATCCATAGAGGAAACTATTCCAAATTCTCAGGATGATACTAATTTGTTATATATGACACCTGATGGAAGAGATCAGTTTTTCGTGCGATTTAATCTTTCGTTTAACATTACAGGGAATGAGACTGTTTCTTTTGCTATAAAGCCATTTATACATATACCTCTTACCGAGGTAGACCTCTTAACAAAGGCACAACTTCTTAATGTCGAACCTCAAGAAACAAGAGAATCTTTCCCAGCATGGGGCATATCCTTTTCATTCTACAATGGAAGGCAATAGTGCCAGCCTTCTTCCATTTTCTTGATCAAGAATTAACTCCCTAAAGCTCTTTTCACTAAATCTTCTTGTTGTTTCTCGTGCACCTTCTTGAATCCAGTGGCTGGACTAGCAGTAGCTGATCTAGAAATAAGATCGATATCCACTCTTCTCCAATACCTCATCAAAAAGTCCCAAGCTCCCATGTTCGCAGATTCTTCTTGAACCCAATATTTAGAAGCACTTTTATATTTATCAAAAATGGCATTGATTTGATCTTGAGGGAAAGGGTACAGTTGCTCAATTCGCACAATGGCTATGTCCTTCATCTTCTGCTCATCTCTAGACTTTAGCAAGTCATAGTAGACTTTCCCAGAACAAATCAATAGACGTTTGACATCCTTAGCCTTTACGATCTTATCATCTATCACTTCTTGGAATTTAGTGCCTGTGACAAACTCAGAAAAATCTGATACAGCAAGCGGATGTCTTAGTATAGACTTGGGAGACATCACAACCAAAGGTTTTCTAATATCTCTTACGAGTTGTCTTCGAAGTGCATGGAAAATGTTTGCAGAGGTAGTTATGTTAGCTATTGTGAAATTTGCTTCAGCTGTCATTTGCAAAAATCTTTCTAGCCTTGCACTTGAATGCTCTGGGCCTTGGCCTTCCATTCCATGCGGTAGTAACATTACTAATCCTGAACTTTTAAGCCATTTGCTTTCACCAGCACTTATAAACTGATCTACCATAGTTTGTGCGCCATTGTAGAAATCTCCAAACTGTGCTTCCCATAATACCAATGTGTGTGGATTGGCCAAAGAATATCCATATTCAAATCCTAAGACTGCGAATTCTGATAAGAAGCTATTATAGATTCTGAATTTCCCTTGTCCCTTCTTAAGGCCGTCCAATCGGTTATACTCTTTCTCGTTTTCTACATCGTTGAAGATAGCATGTCTGTGAGAAAAAGTTCCTCGCTTGACATCCTGTCCGCTCATCCTCACATCTTTGCCCTCTAATAGGATGCTACTATAAGCCATCAACTCGCCCAAAGCCCAATCACATTTTTCAGCATCAATAAGTTTGTTTGTCGACTTGAGTAATCTATTGACTTTGGATAACAGATTAATGCCTTGTGGTGCTTTAGACAAATGCGCCATTATAGATTTCACCTGCTTTAGAGGTATTCCTGTGTCAGGCGACGATAACATGTCTTGCTCATCAAAGGTCAACTTGAACTCCTCCCATTCCTTTTCTTGTTTTTGTGGAGTGTACTTCAGTGGTTTTTCTTTGACATCGTTAAGCTTAGCTTGAAGGTGATCCCAAAATTGTTTCTCCAATTTTTCAGCCATAGCAGCATCTACATCACCTCGGCCCATCAACTTTTTGACATATACCTCCCTTGGGTTAGGGTGGTTATTGATTATCTCATACATCTTAGGCTGCGTAAACTTCGGATCGTCACCTTCATTATGGCCATGTTTTCTGTAGCATACAAGATCTATAAATACATCGTTATTAAATTTTTGGCGATACTGTGTGGCCAATCTCACTGCAAACACTACAGCCTCAGGGTCATCACCATTGACATGGAATACAGGGGCTTGTACTATCCCAGCTGCTGCAGTACAATATGTGGACGAACGAGCATCATCAAAATCAGTTGTAAATCCAATCTGGTTATTAATAACAAGATGTATAGTCCCACCTGTGTAGTATCCATCAAGCTGACTCATTTGTACCGTTTCAAATACCACACCTTGTCCAGCGACTGCTGAGTCTCCATGGATAAGAATTGGAAGAATTTTATCATAATCGCTATCGAATAATATATCGGCTTTAGCTCTTGCGAATCCTTCCACTACAGGGTTAACTGCTTCTAGGTGAGATGGATTAGGAGCCAATTTGAGACTAACTTTTTTCTTCCCACCAGCATCCACAAGTGAGGAGAATCCTAAGTGGTACTTGACATCACCATCTCCAAAGCTTTGATCAGGAATAGAAAATCCTTCGAATTCATTAAATATCTCAGCGTAGGTTTTGCCCATTATATTAGCCAAGACATTAAGACGACCTCTGTGAGCCATCCCGATGATAACTTCCTCTACATTTTCTTGAGCACCAGTGCTAATAATGGTATCTAAAGCAGCTATAGTAGACTCTCCACCTTCCAGTGAAAACCTCTTCTGCCCGATATACTTGGTATGTAAGAACTTTTCGAAGATAACGGCACCGTTTAGTTTTTCTAGAATTCTTTTTTTGCGATCTAACGACAGTCCAAAACCATCTGCTAAGTCTCTGCCTTCTATTTGTTCTCTCAGCCAAACTCTCTTTTCTCTGTTTTCTATATGAGCATATTCAAAACCAATATTTCCGCCATATACCTTACGACATTTATCAATAATCTGTTGGAGTGTGGCATCTTTTAACCCTATCTCTTCGCTTGCTACAAACTTGGTTTCTAGATCTCCTTCAGAGAGACCATAATCAGCTAGAGAAAGATGCGGCTTTCTGTCCCTTCTGGTTCTAATAGGGTTAGTCGTTGATAGTAGGTGCCCTCTTCTTCTAAATCCGCTAATTATAGAGTAAGCCGCAAACTCTTTGTTAGAAGAGAACAAAGGATTAGTCGTACTTGAAGTTCCAGCACTGGCAACGCCTAAAGCCCCATTTCCATTAGATGGTGCTTGATTCCCAAACTCAAATCCCTCAAAAAATACACGCCAACCTTCTTCTACAGAGTCTGGGTCGTTTGCATACTTGGCATACATGTCATCTATAAAGCTGGGGTGAGCATTAAATACGTACGAATAGTCTTTCATAATAGCTGTATCTAAATATTAGAATAAAGTGTAA
>CAZPUF010000115.1:0-9247 GCA_964589705.1 uncultured Saprospiraceae bacterium
AAATACTGGTCAACAGTGTTGTCAGTAGAAATTTTTGTGTTACTAAATGCAGCTAAGTTAATAAATACTTAAAACCAAGTATAATAAAGAGTGTCGTAGATTTCTATGGCACTCAAAAAATAATCATGTTTCTAATTAAAATGTCTTCCAGAACATAGGTTGATTTAGGTTAATCCCTAAGTATTTTATACTAGTTGCTATATATAATCTTATGATTGTCACTTATTTAAACGGGAAGCCCAGGCATTTTTACCTTGATCGAAAAGTCTATAGTACATTGTCACTAATACTAATAGAAATCACTACAATTCCTTCAGAAATATTGGACTAACTCCTAGTTTTCTACAGACAGCAGCGCCTGAATCATTAGCTTTCTTAGCCATTTTCTCTATAGAAAAGCCTGAAAGGTAACCCCATACAAGTGATGCAATTACTGTATCACCGGCTCCAGAAACATCGGCATTATCCACTGGTTTTCCTTTAACTATTCCATGGTTATCGGTACTGAGTTCTTCGTAGTAGATACCTTTATTTCCTAGGGTGACGAAGATGTTTTCGCAATCCAGATCCAAGGTTTCAATGGCTTGCTTAATAGACTTTATTTCAGGCACTATTTCCACTTTGCTAGCAAGTGAAAGTTCTTTGAGATTGGGTTTGAAAAAAGAACATTTTGACAGGAGTTTAAACTGTCTTTGCTTCGGATCCACAAAGGTGGGTATGTTATGGTGCAAAGTGAGTTCTTGTATATGCTTTATTACATAATCTGTAAGGACTCCTTTGTTATAATCTTGAATGATAATGGCAGCTATTCTTTGTAGAGACAACAAATTTTTAATCTTCAGAATAACCTCAGTTTCCTGGCTTAAAGTTATCTGATCCGTCGTTTCTGTATCTATTCTAAGATATTGTTCAAAGTCCTGATTTACAATACGTTGTTTGACGGTGGTTGGTCTACTTTCATCTGATATAAGGTGAGCATCTATTGCATTTTCGCCCAATAATGAATGTATAACAGAAGCCTGAACATCTGTCCCCACCACAGAGATTATACCCGTGGAAAGCCCCAATGATTTTAGGTTTACAGCTACATTTCCTGCACCGCCTAGGCGGTAATCTACTTGTTGACTTAGAATTATAGGAACATCTGCCTCTGGAGACTGCCTGCTATGAGTCCCAATGACATATTCATCAAGCATGATGTCGCCTACAATGAGGACATATTGTTGATCAAGGTTTTCGTTTTGATGATTACTCTCCATATAGTCAAGGCTAAGCTATAAGTTCCTCGACTAAGGCTGGTAGTTTATCTTCATATTCTTTAAAAAATTGTACAGCTCTTTCCTTGAAGTCAAGTCCAGTCTCTTTCAGATGAGTCAGGAGTGTTTGTTTGAAATTAGAAGGGTGACTGACGATCTTTAATAAATCAGCATCACTTAAATATTCAGCCATTGGAAATTTATCAATATTTGGCCCACACATAATAGGCTTGCCATAGATGAGGGGTTCAAGAAGATTATGTGGACCTTTTTCAAAGCCTCCACCTACATAAGCCAAGTCACAATAGCCATAGATGTATCTTAAGTCACCCATAGTATTTAATACCAAAACTCGATGACTAAAAGGCGCAGATGATGAATACAAATCAACAGATTCATTTATACTAGATACAATTACCTCAGTATCCTCTTTGGGATCATGAGGTGCGATTATAAAACTGAAATCCTGCAACTGATTGATGGTTGCTGTCATTAGAGGAATTTCTTTCTTGGTGATATTACCTAGTGCAATGACAGGTTGAATATTTGATGACCATTGTACCTTGTCTTTCCATTTTTCTAGGTTTTGTTGCACTTGATTGATTCTAGTATCTCCTAGGATAGATGTTTGATGAAAATCGTTCTCAGTAAGTATAGTTTGGGAGTTTTGGTTATGACAGTAGATATGCTTACTCGCCTTTATAAGGCTTAAAAAAGAACTCATCAATGGCCAGAACAAATAGGAATTCTTTCTTAGATGTAAGCTGGTATAATAGTAGTCTATCTTTTCCTTTTGCAAAATTCGTAGGAGATTAAACCAAAACTCATATTTGATGAATACTACCTTGGTGGGTTGAATCAGGTGGACAAATCTCTTTTGTATACCCATAATATCCAGAGGCAAATAGGCCTTTATCATCTGATCATCTTCTAAGCTAGCCTGTAGATACCCAGAAGGGGAGTGGAAGGTGACCAGAATTTGATTACAACCTTGATCCAACAGGCTTCGGACTATTGGACGAGCCATTTCATATTCTCCATAACTAGCAGCATGAATCCATATCCGATCATTAGTATTTGTCCAATCTTTGAGTCGAGTTATAAGGCGTCTTTCTTGATTTCTTCTCCCTTGATGGAGTTGTTTGGCTTTCTTATTAAATGGAGCAACTATTATCAATAATAGTCCATACAACCTGATGATTATCGTATATAACACATACACTTTGGTCAATGCTTAATAAAAAATTTCGTCCGATTGCTCAAAATTCCTGATCGGTAAGTACCAGGTGGCCTCTATGCCTAACAGTAAGTCAAAACGCCTTCCAGCTGCATTTTCCATGGTATCAAAATTGATAGTCCTGATACTTTCTGTAAAGGCCTCCAGGAGAGTTAACCCTATAGAGTAATTAAGACTTTTGTTGGTGCCTATGTGCAGGTATGTAAGCGTTTGCTTTAGAGCAGGGCCTCTCGTATTTCTATCATAACCTCTTCCAAAATCATCCTCAAACTGAGGGGTATTATTAGAATCGTCTATTATTCTTATTCCATGTTGTGATATTCCAAGACCTAGGCCTAAATTAAGGCCAGAGTGGGGGTTTTTCTTGGAAGATATTAATGTCTTATTGGCTAGCAAGCCTACATAGAAACCTCTTCTTCTTAGGAATACCTGAGCTAATTGTCCATTGTTACCCAAGATAGCGCCTGATGATAACCTGAAGGGCGCAAGTACATCTTCTTTGACATTATTACCAAACTGAAAACTTCCTTCCACACCAAACATTCCCTTCCACTTTACACTATATACTGAAAGATTGATCCCCGCATGAAAATTAGCACCGTACCGCTCCGCCAAATCACCTCCTGGGATATCAGCACCATAAGTAATACCAACTCCTAGGAAACCATGTTCTCTCGGTAAATTTTGGCTATACAAGTAGTTAGAACTAATCAGAAAGCCAAAAGAAAGGATAATTATAAGTGAGTTTCTAAGATTCATACAAGATGTTGTGATACTGCAATAATGCTATAAACTCTGCAATTATTAGAATCTTTTGTTTCTCATTTGTCTTGTTAATTGACTCACATGCGAAGTTCTTCTGAATCTAAATTGAGATTATTATTGAATTAGCAACAATATTAAGACTACATACGCCATTTTTGTTATGAGAATTTCCTAATTCAAATTTTGGTGAAAGACTAACGCATATGGATATAAGAATGGTGGATCTGAAAGGGCAGTATCTAAATATTAAGAATGAAGTGGATGAAGCCATTCAATCTGTAATTAACGACTCAGCCTTCATCAAAGGTAAATATGTACACTCCTTTGCTAAGGCTCTAGCTGACTATCTAGATGTAAAACATGTTATTCCTTGTGGCAATGGTACGGATGCGATCCAGTTAGCATTGATGGCGTTGGATTACGAGCGGGGTTCTGAAATTATTACAACACCATTCACGTTTGTGGCGACTGCTGAGGTTATTGCATTATTGGGCCTCAAGCCTGTATTTGTCGATATTAATCCAAATACCTTTAATATAGATGCGGAAAAGCTCAAAGAAGCTATTACACCGCGTACTAAATGTATCATCCCTGTACATCTCTTTGGACAAAGCTGTGATATGAAAGCCATTCTTGATATTGCTCAAGAATACAATCTGGATGTGATAGAGGATAATGCTCAAGCTATTGGCGCATGGTATCAAGTGGGTAATGAAAAAAAGATGACGGGGACTATGGGGAATATTGGTACACTGTCTTTTTTTCCATCTAAAAATCTTGGATGTTTTGGCGACGGAGGTGCCGTTATGACTAATGATGATGAACTGGCATACAAGATTGAAAGGAGCTCTAATCATGGCTCTATGAAGAAATATTTCTACGAATCTGTAGGGATCAATAGTCGATTGGACGGACTTCAAGCAGCCATATTGAACGTCAAACTCAAGTACTTAAATCAATATATAGAAAAGAGGCAAGTTGCTGCTGATGGTTATGATAGACTGCTGAATAATATACCTGGTATAACGCTTCCTTACAGAGGTAAGGATAGAAATCATGTCTTCCATCAGTATACATTGAAAGTAGAAAATGGGAGAGATGCGTTACTCTCAGCTTTGAAAACTAAAGGGATTCCTTCAGCTATTTATTATCCTAAACCCCTGCACATCCAAGAACCTTATATTGATAAAAAAGAAGGTATCTTAACCCTTGAAGTATCTGAAAAAATGGCTGATCAAGTCATATCCTTACCTATGCATACGGAACTGACCGTGGAGATGCAATCTTACATTGTAGATCAGATAGAGTCACATATGTTACAGTTTGCATGAGCAAATAAAGGTTAATATTCACTAAACTTCGACAGATTATTGGCATCCTCAAACCAATAAAGTAGTTTTACATATCTAATTTTCCTTAATGTGAAACTTACCTCGATACTATACATATTAGTCCTCATCATGGGTATATCTGTTACAGATATGTCAGCCCAGAATGTATTTGTCAATAAAGAAAGAGTGATAGAAGAGTTGGAAAAGAGAGGCTTGGACTATGACGTAGTATCTGATGCACTTGCAGAAAGAGGCGTAGATCTTAGATTTCTTGACAGGACCGCAGTCACTCCAGAAAAGATCAAAATAATACAAGAAGTCATTTTAGAGTTGGAAGCAGAAAAAGAGTTAGATGGAAACTTGCTGGAGGATGAAGACTTAGATGAAGAAATCGAAATAGACAGTACTGAGATAGATTTCCTGTTAGATGAGGATGAGGAGGAGCCAATAGAGGAAGATGAAGAAGATGTAGAAAAGGAAGAGATTGTCATATTTGGCCAACAATTATTTTCTGAAGACATACTTGAATTACAATCCAAGTCAGAAGAAATCAATGCACCTGATTCTTATATTCTTGGACCGGGTGATGATATCATTGTATCTATTTGGGGGCGATCTCAATTCGATAATGCTTATAAGTTGGAAGAGGATGGTTACATAAAAATTCTTGATGGTAAACGTCGTGTATTTTTGAAGGGCTTATCATTGGGAGAAGCCAGAAATAAATTATTCAAAATATTTAAAGAGTACTACAGCTTTAATTTTGGAGAGTTTAGTCTTTCACTTAATTTTTCTCGGACGGTCAAAGTAAGCATTTGGGGAGAGGTCAAAGACAATCCTGGATCATTTGCGGTCCCTGCATTTAACTCTGCATTCAATACACTCTCACTTGTAGGTGGTACTAATGAGATTGGCAGTCTAAGAAATATCCAATTAAAAAAATCCAATGGCAAATCCTTGCGAATGGATATTTATGAGTTTATGCAAAATCCTGCAATAGCCAGTGATTATTACCTTGAAGAGAATGACATAATACTTATCCCTGTAGCAGAGAAGATAGTGACCTTAGAAGGGGCGGTGAGGCGACCCTTAAAATATGAACTCATCTCAAAGGAAGGAATGAAGGAACTTCTAAAGTATGCTGGAGGGTTAGCAGAAGATGCATTTCAGAAAAAAATACAAGTCCATCGATTTGAAGATGATGGTAAGAAAATCATTGACTTGAACTGGAGAGAATATGCAAGAACAGGACGTAACTTCGAGTTGAATCATGGGGACAGAGTAGTCGTAGAAACGATAGAAACTGAGATCAACAATTTTGTAGAAGTAATCGGAGCTGTTGCAAAGCCTGGCAGGTTTCAGAGAGAGCAAGGCATGAGGATATCTGATTTGGTTTTGAAAGCAGGTCTTACTGATCAGTCTAATACATCAATAGTTTTCTTGACAAGAGATAATAAGGATGGGTCTTTTGAGTACAAGAAATTGAATTTGAAAGAAATTCTGGAGAATCCATCAATAGTATACAATCTGCAATTAGAGGATAGAGACAAAATTGAAATTTGGCAAAAAAATAGATTCAGTGATGAGATAGAAATTGCTGTAGATGGTGCAGTAAGATTTCCTGGCAAATTCCCTTATGACGCTAGTCAAACTTTGAAGGTGACTGATGCCATTATATTGTCTGGAGGACTGAGAAGAGATGCCTCTAGTTATGCCATTATCCATCAGAATGACACACTTAATTCTAAAGTAACGTACTACCGTACAATCAACAATTTGGAGGAATTATTTGAAAACCCTGATAATGAGTCAAATTATGTGCTTGAACCATTTGATAGCTTAGTCGTCAAATCTAAAAGTACTTTCTTAGAAGAGAGTTACGTCAGAATTGAGGGAGCCGTTAATTCGCCGGGTGAGTACCAGTATGGACTTGATATGACGATCAAAGACTTATTGACCTTAGCCGGAGGTTTTAAGCTGGCAGCATCTACTAATAATATTGAAATAAGTAGAGTCATTATCCAGAATAATAAATCTACGAAAACAGTTGTCGCCAATCTTGAAGTAGATAGATCCTTCAATGTTATAAAAGGAAATAATATTGAAAACGACTATCGATTAGAACCGTATGATAATATAGCAGTGAGATATATCAAGGAGTTTCAATTGCAACAGAGAGTGTTTTTGGATGGCGAGGTTGTCTACCCAGGACCGTATGCGATAGCTAAAGAGAATGAGAAAATATTATCAATTCTGGAACGTGCAGGGGGCTTGACAGATGAGGCTTTCCCCGCGGGTGCAACATTAGAAAGAGATGATCAAGAACTGGGTTTTGTAGTACTTAAGTTGGACGAGATTATTGAAAACCCCAATTCTGAATTTAATTTCTTTGTTCGGAATGGAGACGTAATTACTGTGCCCAAAGTGAGAGAGTTTGTTACGATTCGCGGTGCCACTAGAGCCAATGAAGTAGGTGTCAATGTCAATGAAGGAAATGAAATACATGTTCCTTTTCATAGTAACAAAGACGCTATGTTTTATGTCAATGAGTATGCAGGTGGTCTGCATGAATTGGCGGATAAGTCCGAGATTATTGTAAAGCATGCTAATGGGGAGATAAAGAGGATAGAGCCAGGACTATTCAAAAGAAAAGGGCCAAAAGTATATAGAGGCTCGATCATTACAGTAGGATTCAAATCTTTGGAAAAGAAAGAAGAGGACAAGAAGACTGATGTCGATTGGACGAAAGTTTTAGGTGATTCAGTCTCTCAAGCGATGAGTATATTAACACTAATCCTACTCATCGGCAGAATTGACTAGACTAATATAGGTGGGTAAACTATTTTTCTAATTAGGATACAGCCTTAATGCCCGGTAAAGTCTTGCCTTCTAAAAATTCTAACATTGCGCCACCACCTGTAGATATGAATGATACCTTATCCGCAAGACCAGATTTGTTGATTGCTGATACTGAATCTCCTCCACCAATTAGAGTGAAAGCACCTCTTGCAGTGGCATCAGCAACAGCCTCTGCTATAGAGAAAGTACCTTTTGCAAAATTTTTAAATTCAAAAACACCAAGTGGACCATTCCAAAGCACCGTTTTGGAAGATTTGATAATTTGACTGTATTGAGAGATTGCGTTCGGACCGATATCTAAGCCCATCCACCCTGAAGGAATCTGATCCGTTGGACATTTTTTTGAAGGCGCATTAGGTTCGAATTCTTCTGCAATTATAGAATCCTCAGGCAGGTATAGTTCTACGTTTCTTTCACGAGCTTTTTCCATTAAGTCTTTAGCTAGACCTATCTGATCATGTTCTACCAGAGACTTGCCAATGTCTCCATGCTTAGCAGCGATAAATGTAAAAGTCATTCCTCCACCTATCAGTAAGTTGTCACAGAAGTCCAATAATGTTTCTATCAACTGAATTTTGTCTGATACTTTAGCACCACCTAGAATGGCTGTAAATGGCCTAGTCGGACTGTTGAGTACCTTGTTTGCACTATTAATCTCGGTCTCCATTAATAGTCCAAATGATTTGTTTTCTTTCTCAAAATGTTTAGCCACTGTAACAGTGGATGCATGAGCTCGATGAGCCGTACCAAATGCATCATTGACGTAAGCGTCTGCAAGCTTAGCAAGCTTAGCAGCCATTTCCTCATCGCCTTTGGTTTCGCCAGCTTCAAATCTTGTATTCTCAAGGAGTAGCACCTCTCCGGGTTGGAGACTGAGTGATAAGTCAAAGGCATTTTGACCTACAGTATCCGCAGAGAACTTTACATCTTTATCTAACAGTTCTGAAAGATGAGGCACGATGTGTTTCAAACTAAATCTTTCTACATCAATAGAACCATCTGGTAATTTCTTTTTTTGTGGTCTTCCTAAGTGCGAGGTTAGAATGACCGCTGCACCATTATCAAGTAAATGCTTAATCGTTGGCAGGGCTTTTTGCATTCTTGTATCATCTGTAATCTGATGATTTTTGTCAAGGGGAACATTGAAGTCTACTCTGACAAGTACCTTTTTTCCTGAAATATTCTGCAGCATTTATATAGGCTATATGAGAAGTAAGTGAAAAAAGAAAGCTGACCGTAGATAGTCAGCTTTCATAACGATATATATTGTAATTAGACTCTAGTCGCTAATTCGGCAAGTCTCATTGAGAATCCTGCTTCATTATCATACCAAGAAACTAATTTAACTAGTCTGCCTGATGCTTTGGTTAGGCTTGAATCAAAGATAGAAGAATGCGTATTGCCAATGATATCTGTAGATACTATTGGGTCAGTCACATATTCCAAAATCCCTTTCATTTTCCTATTCGCATATTTCTTGAAAGTTGCGTTGATTTTATCCACTGAGGCTTCTTTCTTAAGAAGAACATTAAGCTCAACAAGTGATCCAGTAATAACAGGTACCCGAACCGCCATGGCAAATAATTTTCCGTCTATACCATCAATAACTTTAGTCACAGCTTCAGCTGCACCTGTAGATGTAGGGATAATGTTAAGTGCGGCAGCTCTAGCTCTTCTTAAATCCCTGTGCGGAGCATCTTGTATACGTTGATCACCAGTATAACCATGTATGGTTGTCATTGTACCTTGATCTAAGCCCCAATTTTCTTCTATGATCTTTACAAGAGGAGAAAGGCAGT
>CAZPUF010000116.1:0-9135 GCA_964589705.1 uncultured Saprospiraceae bacterium
ATCAGCAACCGTGGTATATAATTCATGAATTTCATTTTCAAATTTTAAAACCAAGGCTTTGTAGTCTTCATCTTCTTCAGTATCTAAGTAAGTTTTTAGCTCTTCAGATAGCTGAATACTAGACTTAATATTATCAAGAACGGTTTTGTATTTGATGTCTAATTCTGGAATCATGTGTTCACGTATTATGTAAAAACCTAGTAAAACAATGTGCTTTACTAGGTTTTTATTATCTATAAATGTAATTGATAGCTATTAGCTATCCTCTAATATAATTATTCTTCTTCAGAAGAACTAGCTTCTTTGCCTCCGTCTAATTCATCTTGCCATTTCTTTAGCGCATCCCATTCTCCTTTAGCTGCCATATCTGCTTGCTTTCCCCAAGTTTTAGGGTCATGCATTTTGAATCTTGATCCCGCATCTGTTAGAACTTGCTTAACCTCATCTGCTGGTTTTGCTGCTAAATCACTGAAAGTAATAATGCCAGATGCTGCTAATAGTTTTGATATTGCAGGACCTATCCCCTCAATCTTAGTCAAATCGTCCGTTGCTGCCGCTGGAGTAGGTGCCGCTGCAACCGGTTCAGGAGTTGTTTCAGTTTTTGGCTCTTCTGCAACAGGTTCAGGCGTTGGCTCTGCTTTTGCCTGCTCTGTAGTTTCTTCAGCTTTAGGCGCTTCCTCAACTGGTTCTTGTACAGGTTCAGGTGTTGGTGCTGCAACTGCTACATTCTCCTCCGTTTTTACTTCTGCAGCTGGTGCTTCTGCTGGTGTAGCCTCAGCAGCTGGTGCATCTTCTGCACTAGTTTCTCTGAATGCTTCTGCTGCTTCTGCATCTGCTTTTTTCTTAGGTGGCTTGATTTCTCCAGACACCATCTTCCAGAATTCTTCTTTCTTTTTCCTTGTCTCTTCTTTTCTAGCAGCTATTTTTGCTTCCTTCGCTTCTACCCAGTCATTGTACATCTCCATTGCTTTCTCCTCAGTCAATGCACCTTTTTGTACACCTCTCATGAGATGCTTTCTATAATATACTCCTTGAAATTTTAGGATAGCTCTGACTGTATTAGTCGGCTGTGCACCTTTCATAAGCCAATCAAAAGCCTTGTCTCTGTCTAATTCAATAGAAGCAGGTACAGTCATAGGGTTGTATGATCCAATGTTCTCGATGAATTTTCCATCTCGAGGTGACCTAGCATCTGCGATAATAATGTGATAAAAAGGCTTCTTTTTACGGCCTCTTCTGGCGAGTCTAATTTTTACTGACATAGGTTAAAATTTATGTGGTTAAGCCATTCCTGAAAATGTCGAACATCGACAATCAGAATTTTAACGGGCGCAAAGATAGTCTTTTCTAATCAAGAATCAATCAGAATGTGGATATTATTCTAAGTGTTCGAAGTCAGATAGTTGTATGAGATGAGTATTTTTGAGTTCTAAGTCATACCCATCGCAAAGAAAAAAAATAAGATAACACCTTTGATGGCCCAATATTTTGAGGTCAAGCAAAAATACCCTGATGCTATTCTCCTTTTTAGGGTAGGTGACTTTTATGAAACTTTTGGCGAAGATGCCATAAAAGCCTCTCAAATCTTAGGGATAGTACTCACCAGTCGTAACAATGGTGGATCAGACATAGAATTAGCAGGTTTTCCTCATCATTCTGTAGATACTTATCTGCCTAAACTTGTCAAGGCAGGTTACCGTGTTGCACTTTGCGAGCAGTTAGAAAAACCAAGTAAGGAAAAGAAGATCGTCAAACGAGATGTAACCGAAGTTGTAACCCCTGGCGTAACAACAAATGATAGCTTGTTAGACGCTGGACAAAATAACTTTTTAGGTAGTATTGCCAAGAGAGGAGATCACTTTGGTATTGCCTTCCTTGATATATCCACCGGAGAGTTTATTGTACATCAAGGATCAGAACGATCTGTAATGAAGGTACTGCAAAGTTTCAGACCCAATGAGCTATTGTATTCTAAATCTGAAACTACTGAACTAAGTCAGATGCTGTCAGACGAGATATACCTCTATGGCATGGATGAGTGGTTCTATGAAGAAGACTATAACAAACAGATACTCCTAAAGCATTTTAAAGTCTTAAGCCTTAAGGGGCATGGAATTGAGAATCAGCCTTTACTTCAAATTGCTGCTGGGACAATATTGCATTATTTATCTACAGTACAACAAAGCAACATATCACATATTCAGAAGCTTACCAAGTTGGATTCTGACAGATATATGTGGCTTGATAAGTTTACCATCAGGAATTTGGAGCTTGTGAGGAGTAATCATGATTCTGGAGTCTCTTTGAGGGATGTGATTGATAAGACTTGTAGTCCTATGGGCGCCAGATTACTATCCAAATGGATAGTCCTTCCACTCAAGAATTTGGATGAAATTATAGATCGTCAGAATAAAGTCAGTTTCTTCTATGACAATGATAGTTTGAGGGATGCAGTAAGAGAATTACTATCCTCATTAGGTGACTTAGAGCGACTCACTTCAAAAATTCCGCTGAAGAAAATCAATCCTAAAGAGTTTATTTATATCAGCAAAGCCATTGAAAAAATTGAGCTGATAGCAGAAAAATTAAAAATCAAAAATGAAGTAGCGATAACCTCATTTGTTGACAGTCTTAAGGATTGTTCAGAGTTAAATTCAGTGATCAAATCAACCTTGGTTGACGATCCTCCTTTTTCGTTAAACAAAGGAGATGTTATTCGTGATGGACATCTCAAAGCGCTTGATGAATGGAGAAATGTTGCCAAAAATGGGAAGGACTTATTGGCAAGCCTACAGCAGGAGGAGATGGAAAAGACCGGCATATCCTCTCTTAAAGTTGGGTTTAATAATGTATTTGGATATTATCTAGAGGTCACAAATAAGTATAAAGACAAAGATCTCATTCCAGATGATTGGGTTAGAAAACAGACACTCAAAAATGCGGAAAGATATATTACGCCTGAATTAAAAGAATTGGAGACTAAAATTCTTCAAGCCCAGGAGCAAATGTCTGTTCTCCAAGAAAAAGCCTATCAGGAATTAGTATCAAAATCTGAATCCTACGTCCAAGCCTTACTGATAAATTCTAGCTTGATTGGAGAATTGGATTGCTTATCGGCCTTTGCTTACCTCGCTGAATACCAGCAATATGTCAAACCTACATTGGATGATAGTTATATTATAGATATTAAAGGAGGTCGCCATCCAGTTATAGAAACTCAACTTTCAGAGGATAATGCTTATGTGCCAAATGACGTATACCTTGATAATGAGATCCAACAGATTATATTAATTACCGGACCAAATATGTCTGGTAAGTCAGCTGTATTACGTCAAACAGCACTTATATGTCTGATGGCTCATATGGGATGTTTCGTTCCAGCAAGTGAGGCAAGAATTGGCATAGTGGATAAGATTTTTACTAGAGTGGGTGCATCTGATAATATATCTAGTGGAGAGTCCACCTTCATGGTCGAAATGACTGAGACCTCCAGCATACTCAATAATCTATCTGGCCGTAGTCTGATATTATTAGATGAAATAGGTAGAGGCACTAGTACCTATGATGGTATATCAATCGCTTGGTCTATAGCAGAGTATCTTCATGAGCATGATAGTATCAGACCGAAGACACTATTTGCAACCCATTACCATGAATTAAATCAACTCGAAAGTAGTTTTGACAGAATCAAAAATTTCAATGTGTCGGTCAAAGAGGTAGGTGATAGTATTATATTCTTACGTAAGTTGGTAGAAGGTGCTTCAGAAGCCAGTTTCGGCATTCATGTTGCCCAGTTGGCTGGCATGCCCAGAGCTATAGTTTTTAGAGCAAGTGAATTACTCAAAAAATTAGAAGCAAAGGCATTGGATGAAAAGGACAATGTCCAAGAGATATTAAAATCAAATCCAGTACAAGCCACTCACCAGCTGCAGATATTTGACGTATCTTCTGATTCTATGAAAGACATAGAAAAGATCATGCAAAACGTAGATGTGCAAGCCATGACACCTATTGAATGCATGCTTAAGCTCAAAGAGCTAGAAGATTATATGACTAAAAATTGATTAGCGACTACCGTGTAATCACCAACTGTCTCGCTATTGTACCCTTGGCAGTGCTTAATTGCACAGTATAAACCCCAACATTGAGATGAGAAGTTTTATAGTCTAACGCAATAATTTGTTGTTGAAAATGCTCCACAAAAATACTTTCTCCCAGAGCATTAGTTATAGTTACAGTAACGTCATCACCGATATCCAATAACGCATCTATATTGACTAAGCTATTGGCTGGATTAGGATGAATAGTAAACTGCTGAACTCCTTCTATTGTCTGGACTGAGGTAGTCTGACCATCTAAACTAATATCGATAGTTAAGCTTGACTCTGATACGCCACAGCTATGCGTAGCCAGGAGGGTGACCACATAGGTGCCAGGCTCAGAATATATATAAGTTGGATTTTCTTCAGTAGAAAACGATCCATCTCCAAAATTCCATTCGTAGGACTGGACAATACCATTAGTTAAGTTAGAGAATAACACCTCCAAATTATTCTGTACTGTTTCAAATGAACTGTTTGGAATCCCAAATTGATTAGCATTGATCACTATTCTTTCCACTGTCGTACAACCAAGTGAATTGGATCCATACAATAGATATGTTCCTGGTTCAGTAAGATCGAGATAGTTGTCGGTACTAATTGTCACCCCAATATGATTTGTCCATCTATATGAGTCTAAATCTGTATTGTATGGTTGTAATCTGATTTGTCCATTTTCACAATCTGAAATAATCGTCTCAAGCTCACCTATTACCGGTAAGTCATCATTTTCTTCTACAACAACTTCATAATTTAGAGTACAATCATAGCCATTGGTTATTACAGCAAAGTAAATTCCTGACTGTGAGACTTCAATTTCTGGACCTGCTCCAATAACGTTATCCGACTCATCTAACCATTCAATGGTCCAGTCGTCATTATCTATCTCGGCTACTAGAGTGGAGAAAGAGTGAGCACAATTAATTTCTTGAGGCTGTGGAAGGTTGACCTGTGGTAATTCTATTTCAGCATCCACGTTGAAGGAGGTATTGGTTATACAACCATCCATGTTTTCAACTTCTACAAAATATAGGCCAGCAGTTGACAATTCTATATTTTGACCTTCGCCTATAAGTCTACCCGATTGATCTGTCCACTTGATGTCATTCAGCTGAGTAGTAGAAGATAGTGATATAATAGTTGTAGGATTGTCGCAACTCAAATTTTGTATAGGGGCTAAGGAAATTTCCGCGGGTTCAAATTCAGTTATTTGTACAGAGTGGGAATTAGTACAGCCCGTCAATAAATCTTCCGCAAGCAATTCTAATTGTGAGACTTGATTTATTGTTACACAAGAATTACTGCTCAGCATTTGACCATCGATGTACCATGTTTTGTTTATGTTATTTTGCTCGTTGTAGCACAGTTCGGCTACCTCTCCAGTACAAAAGGCTGTATTGCCAATAATTGCAGCATCAGGAAGATTGGTTACGGTTGTCTCAAAGACTTCATTACTGGCACAACCTGTTAGGTCATTGGTCAACACGACATTGTATTCTAAGCTCGAAGAAATTACAATACATTGATCTGTACTCACTAAGTCATCGCCTAATAGCCATTGTACCGAATGATTGTCTATTAAGGATACACATATCTCACTTACCGCATTTTCACAGAAAACCATGTCACCTGCCAATTGCAATTGGGGTAAGTCTTCTTCAATGACAATAAATTCAGTATCAGCAGAACAACCTGAAATCTCATTCCTCACTTCTAGTTGATATCGGCCTGCAGCACTTACTGAGATATTTAGCTGATTGGTATTGCTAGTTATTTCTCCATCAAGGGTTGACCAATGATACTTAAAGTTGGTACCCTGGGACGACCCTTGACCTGATAATTCTATAATCGAGTTATGACAATCCAAGTTGCCAGAGGCAGTTATGTTAGCAGAAGGGACAGCATTGTCACTAGATACCAAGACTGATGCGCTAGCTATGCAATCAGAGTTCTGATGATTGACAATTAATGTGTATTCTCCAGCTCGAGTTACAATAATATCTCTATGTGATCCAACTCCAATTCCTTGATTATCCAACCATAAATATGAAATATCTTGACCTTCACTAGACCCAGCTGCCGACAGTTGAACTGAAGCATTATTGCAAGATATAAAGCCTAGCGCTCCCGCCTGAGCAATTGGTTGTACTTGGCTTTTCAGCTCAATGGATTGTACTTCAGTACAATTGTTCACATCTATAATGGACACAGTATGCCTGCCTTCAGGCAATAGAAATGAAGAGGTGTTGTGATTGACTCCATCAACAATATATCTGTATGGTTCTAGTCCACCAGTTGTCTCTATCTCTACTGTTCCGAAATTGCCGTCGCAAGGAATATCTTCAATCGAAATATTTGATTGAATAAGTTCTGGTTGTGTGATATTGAATGATTGTACTGTCGCGCAATTTGTTGTAAGGTCTGTAATCGTTACATAATAAAATCCAGTATGTAAGTTATAAATGGAAGGTTGTATAGCGCCATTATTCCAATTGTAACTATAGTTGTTTGATCCCCCAGTTACATCTAAACTTATGATTCCATCTGAGGCACCATGACAAGAAGTATTTTTAATTTCCGTCGTTTCTACTGTCAATTCTGAAAGCAAACTGACTTCTATTGGTCCTACTGTTACACTATAATCATTCGCATCGGTTAAGGTGACAAAATATTCTCCGCTTTCTAATACTGAAATATCCTGCGATGTTGCGCCATTAGACCATTCGTAACTAATAGTTCCTTCACCTTGGAATGGATTTAAGTCAATTAAAAGTGGTTCACAATCTCCTCCAGAAATGGTATATGTAGAATTGTGCATTTGAAAAGAGTTAACGGCATAGGAGGTAATCTCTTCATAGGTCGTTGCTGTCCCCTTGAAAGATTTGATATACCCAGAAGGCGAAATGACATAGATGACTGGATATTCTTTGATGTCATAATTATCTACAAGTCTTGCGGCAAGTTTTGCGGTTGGATTATATATGGGATAGTTGACCCCTTGAGTCCAATCTCCAGATCTACCCTGCCCTACACATTGCTCATCTCCAGTAAAACAAGCTCTGGTTGTTTTTGGATTTGACTCTATGAGTATAGGTGTGACCATATTTGAATGGATTGTTCCATTTGGTCCATATTGTGCATAGATATCTTGGATTTGCCCACTTTGGTGAAAATTCCAACAAGGGGTACAATCTGAGGTAGTAATTTCTAAAATGACAGATATTCCATTATTGAGAAAATCTTCGTAAAGATTTTGGCTGTTGCCCTGTTCATCAATAAATGTAAAATTCTGAGCCTGTGAACCATCAGGAAGGTTTGATAATAAAGACAGGCTATAAGTCAAACTAAGTAATAGGAAAATCTTTCTCATACATTATTTATGTATCAGCTTTTGGGAGATTAGCAAAATACTATAACGTAGAAATTTAACTTTATGTCCACTCAAAACACATTATTCAGTCATTTAATACTTGGATGCTGAACAGGACTAATTTTTACTATTTAAAACCTTTCATTCCGGGCATGTTTCCAAAGTTTTGCATCATTTGATTCATTCCATTTCCCTTGGATAACATGTGCATCATCTTTCTCATCTGGTCAAATTGCTTTATAAACATATTGATCTCATGAATATTACGACCACAGCCTTTTGCGATACGCTTCTTTCTGCTCATATTTAGTACTTCAGGATGACTGCGCTCACGTGGCGTCATGGAATGAATGATTGATTCAACTTTAGAAAAGGCACTATCGTCAATATCCAAATCCTTCAACTTACTCATCCCTGGTATCATACCCATCAAGGATTTTAGATCGCCCATTTTCCTAATCTGATTGAGTTGGCCAAGGAAGTCATTAAAATCAAACTTATTTTTTTTGATTTTCTTTTCTAGTCTTTTTGCTTCGGCCTCGTCAAACTGGTCTTGCGCTTTTTCTACAAATGACACAATATCTCCCATGCCTAATATACGCTGGGCCATTCGATCTGGATGGAATAAGTCCAAATCGGTCATTTTCTCTCCAGTGCTAACAAATTTGATAGGCTTGCCAACTGTGTATTTTACTGATAAAGCTGCACCACCTCTAGTATCACCATCTAGTTTTGTCAAAACAACACCATCATAATTGATGACATCATTGAAGGCTTTTGCAGTATTAACTGCGTCCTGACCCGTCATGGAGTCCACTACAAATAAAGTTTCTGTTGGCGTAATGGCATCCTTGATGGCTGCTATTTCTTTCATCATCGCTTCATCTACGGCAAGTCGACCAGCAGTATCCACTATAAGTACATCAAATCCATTCTGCTGAGCATGTACAACTGCATTTCCAGCTATAGTTACTGGGTTCTTGTTTTCAATCTCCTTATATATCTCAACGCCTATATCTTCGGCTAGTACAGAAAGCTGATTGATAGCTGCAGGTCTGTAAACATCGCAGGCTGCTACCAAGACCTTCATCTTTTTCTTGTCCTTTAAAAATTTGGACAACTTACCTGTAAATGTAGTCTTACCAGATCCTTGTAGTCCTGCAATCAGGACAACACCGGGATTTCCTTTAGCATTGATACCTACTGATTGACCGCCCATCAATTCGACCATCTGGTCCATCACGATTTTGACCATCAGTTCACCAGGTTTGACTGCCTTTAGAACATTTCTAGAGCCTAATGCCTGCTCCTTGACCTTATCAGTGAATTCTTTGGCTATCTTATAGTTGACATCAGCACCGACTAAAGCTCTACGGATTTCCTTTATAGACTGAGCTACATTGATCTCAGTAAGCTTATTGTTACCGCTAAGCCCTTTAAATGCCTGATCGAGTCTGTCTGTTAAATTGTCAAACATGCTTTCTTGTTAATGTCTGTGAATAAGCGTGTAAATTTAAGAAAAGTGGAGTGATGCGCATGTTAAGAATCCTATTAAGAGGTATTATTGTAAATATTAAACATTGGATAGGTTCATAGCTGCATTTGGTTGCAAAATTGAAATCTAACTTACATATTGCATCCTCATATTATGTTTTTATATAACAT
>CAZPUF010000117.1:0-9106 GCA_964589705.1 uncultured Saprospiraceae bacterium
TATCTATGGGGCAATCTATCAGTGTAACACTGGAGAAAGACACCAGCAAGTATGGTATGCCCATGCCAGAGGAATTTGAAGAAGTACTATCCACTGACCCCGAAGGACAAAAATGGTTCGAACAACTAACGGACGGAAAAAAACGGAATCTAATCTACATGGTGGCTAAGGTGAAGAATGTAGATCTTAAGGTGACAAAGTCTCTGATCATTTTAGATCATCTTAAAGCGAATGAAGGTAAATTGGATTTTAAGCTACTCAATGAGGCTATGAAACTTAAGAATAGAAAGTATTAAAAGACAGGCTCTGATCTAGTAGTAATAAGGAGAATGGTTCTCAGGCATCGATTCCTAAAACGCTATTCGACTCAGAATTAATTTTTTTAAATCAGTTGAATGATTTTAAATAAAATTAGTGACCATCCAAGTATCTGAGTTGCCATATTCTACTTATCATTATATATGGAAAAGACATTAACAGGAAAGACCGCATTGGTATGTGGAGGCTCAGGCGGATTGGGCTATGGTGCCGCATCAGAAATGGCTCGCCTAGGCGCTAAGATAATATTGGTGGCTCGTAATGAGTCCAAGCTGCAAGAAAAGCTTGCCACGCTTAAAGAGATAAATGATATCGACCATCAATACGTAGTCTGTGATTTCAATGATATGAACCTTGTACACTCGACATTCAAAGACTTGGCTTCTAATCAGGCTATACATATCCTCATTAATAACTGTGGTGGCCCAGCTCCAGGTCCCTTACTCAAAGCCAAAAGTGAAGACCTACTAAAAGCATTCCAATTGCATATCATCGTTAGTCATGAGATTACTAAGTATGTCGTGCCAGTGATGCAATCTGAAGGCTATGGCCGTATCATCAATATCGTATCTACTTCTGTACGACAACCTATCATGGGCCTAGGAGTGTCTAATACCATCAGAGGTGCGACGGCAAGCTGGTCTAAGACCATGTCCCTCGAATTAGCTGCCTCCGGCGTCACGGTTAATAATATCCTACCAGGTGCGACTAAGACGCCACGACTTACAAACATCCTAAAGTCCAAGCAAGAGAAATTCAATATTTCTAAGGAAGAGGCAGAGAATAATTATCTATCACAGATTCCCATGGGCAGATTTGCTGAAGTAGAAGAAGTCTCTAAGACGATTGCATTTTTAGCATCTCCAGGTGCAGCATATATTACAGGCGTTAGTCTTCAAGTAGATGGGGGGAGGATTAAGAGTATCTAGTCTAGGATCTAAAGTCTGGGGTGTATGGTTTAGGGTCTAAGGTCTGTGGAATAAGGTAAAAGGTTAGGGTATTATTTAGAGGTGCATCAGTTCACGGTACAAGGTGCATCGGGTCATGGTGCAGCGGCAACTTGCGGGATGCCGTTGGTACACCAGTGATAGATGAAGCTCGAATGAAGTTGCGTTTTTTGGCTGATGAGTGGGAGAGATTCGAGTAGACATCGATTAATTTATCTGATTCAAGAAGAAACAATAACAGTTGTGGTAGTAAGCGCTTATGGAGATAAATAGATATTGGCAGCCTCTTGGATTATTTAGGGGGAGATAGGACTTGCTAAGCTTCAGCCTACATCGAACGGATAAAATTTTAATAGATGGACTATTAGTCCACAACAAATCTGATCATCTTAGTATTTTCTTTATCACTAATCTTCAGAAAATAGACGCCAGATTCTAGGTTAGAGATATCAAGTGAGGTAGAATATTTTTGATATGGCCTAACCTTCTGTCCTGTTACATTGAATATAGAAAACTGCATTGATTCTAGAATATTACCATCTAAGTATAGAGCATCACTTGCAGGATTAGGATATAAGGTAATCTGATTTATAGAACTTAGGTCATCAGTGGAGGAAAGTAAGTCAGATCCGTCGCAGTCCTCATCTATGCCATTATTGGGTATCTCCTCTGCTCCTGGAAAGACATCTGGATTGTTGTCATCACAATCCGTCTCTTCTGTAAATCCATCCCCATCTGCATCTTGAAATATAACAATGTCCTCTGGATTAAAGAATACAATATCTGCTGTTGGCAGGAAGCTAAGAGTTGGAATATTACCCACAGATGAGCCATCCATACTTACAGTGAATACCCCATTGACAAAATTTTGTCTACCTATCACGATGCGATCTCTATCATAATCTAGAAAAATGCTCTTAGAATCTTCTAGTTCTTGTGTGGTGATCAGTGTTTCTGTTGCTTCAGGGTCAGTGAGATCATACTCATAAAGAAAGTAAGTAGTACTAGGCGTTCCACGCAGATAGACTAACCTATTATTGACTTCGTCCAAGACAAGGTCTGCCATAAATGTATCATCTGACACATCAAGTCTATCTACTATGCCTGTTTGTAAGTCCGCCCTTGATATGCTGAAGCCCCCATTAATAAAGTACAACATCTCATTCTCGGCATCAAATGCGACTTTGCATCCACCACCACTTAATGGACTCTTAAATTCAAATTCAACCAAACATTCCAAATCGCTTCCGTCATAATTCACTCTACAAATTCTTCCCAGAAAAAAATCTTCCAAATCCACATCTATAAAGTACAGTTGTCTAGCAGCTCTGTCTAGATCTATACCTTGGACAACCATAAGGGAATCAGTAACAACAGGGCTGGTCGTTTCCTCTAATAGAGAAGTGGCTAAGATGGTAGAGGTTACATCATTATTTGTTACTGAACCTCCGCACTGAAACAATAGTCCTGCACCGATATCCAGCTTAAGATTATACGCAATGCCCAAATCAAGAGAAGGATCATTTAAGCCGCCTATTATTGTAGGAAAAATTTCATTCTCTCCGACTCTCTGTAAATCCATGCTGCTGTCATCTGTAAATATTGTTGTCTGAGCAGGTAGAAAGTGGACAGTTATGATGAAGAAAAACGCTATTAGTTTCATGATTTAAAATTAGATATGGAATATATGATGATTAATTTACAATATGTTTAGTAATTAGAAAAGTCTTCTTGTAAGAATGCGAGAGTTAGAGATGAGCGATTTTTGATTAGGTCGTCAAGCTCGACGTCATGCTTCCCACATCGCCATAACATTATAATTATCATGCTAATTCTTAAATCCTGAAAATCCAGATTCAGACAATTGTTGTAAGAGAATGTTGTATCCCAGATAGTCGAGGTTTGTAACCTCGATTCTATATGCTCGTTTATAAATAAAGTAAGACTAATGTAATTTGAGAATAGCTAGTTATTAGATAAGCGTAGATTAATCGAGGTACAAATCTCGACTATCGGTGGTGGGTAATGATATCAAAAAGGGTCAATAAAAAAAGGGGTTTAAAAACCCCTAAATGTGCCCCAGAAAGGAATCGAACCTTCACGCCCATACGGACACATGGCCCTCAACCATGCCTGTCTACCAGTTCCAGCACTGGGGCTTTCTATAGATGTTCCAAATGTCGCAATTCTAATTTCAATATCAAACAATTAGGCGATTAACTATAATTTGACCATCATAGAACCTAATCAAACATGATTATTAATATAGCATATTTAAAGTGTTATATATCCTGTCATACATATTTAAGTAAAAACATATATGTATCTTGCCTTTGACTTTATTACCCTAAATTAAGAGACTGACTCACTATGTTTGGTGTTGTTGGTCTCTTTCTATGAATAGAGATTTTGATTGGTCATAGCTTCTTCTTTCTTTTTTCTCCAAATTACATACTGATATTCTCTGCCTGCCATAATGTATATGAAGATACCTATACCGAATATGCCTGGTAATTTGTTAAAGGCTGCAAATATGATAAATCCTATTGCAAAGGCTCGACCGACCAAATGTGCTACAAAAGTGGCTTTGACTCTGTCCAGTTTATAACTCAACAATGCCCTCAATACGCGACCACCATCCATAGGAAAGGCTGGGATTAGATTAAATCCTAATAGAAATATATTCATCCAAAATATACAATACATAAAGCCTAGGGGATGGCCGATAAGACTCATGATATCGTCTACATCTGGGTTGAGGCTAGTAATACCAATTGCTTTAGATGCTACGAATATGAGACTAGCTATTACAAGATTTACTGCTGGACCAGCGAGCGCAATAATCAACTCTCCTTTAGGCTCTTCAGGCATGCCTTCCAATCTGGCCACGCCTCCTATAGGAGTAAGCAAGATATCTTTAGTGTCTATACCAAATCGTCTCGCTGCCAAAGCATGTCCGTATTCATGCAGGACAATGCAGAGAAATATAGACATGAAGAATAAAGTAAAAACCAATCCTTCAGTAAGACTCAATTGTTCAGAAGTCCATACATATGCAATTAATAATAACGAGAGTCCAAAAGTCCAATGAAAAAATACTGGAATTCCAAAGTAGCGCCCTACACCTAATTTGTAACCAAGTCCCATCTTTCTCATGCTGTATGGCTAAGGTCAAAGGACTTGTAATGATAGATGAGCAGTATAACTGCCGCAAATAAGACAACAGATGTAATCAGATAAGCATAGATAATATTATTAGCTGTCTGATAAAATGGCTGTGTAAATATTGCTAGCAAGATTACCCTGAAGAAAATATTCGATAGAAAGAAGATACTACCTGATCTACCAAAATATTGATTGGGTACATTTCTAAACAGATAGGTGATCCTCGAAATCCGTGTACCTGAGTTGGTGATACCTAACACAAATAGCATTATCAGATAGGTGGATATTGAATTAGATGAATATTGTACATAGAAGATCATTCCAGTTACAAAAGTGAGTATCACTGTGATAAGCGGTAGTGATACACGTGTAAATAGATATTTTAAGGTTAATCCTGTGCAAATAGCACCTAGCGCATAGGTCATCTTAGAATTGGCATAAACATCACCACTACCTTGCAGGTGATTATCCACATAGGAAACACCCAAGTAAAAGGCTTCCAAGAGCATTGCCAAAAAGACCATATAAGATAATACACCAAACCAAAAGACATTCTTATGCGAAGTCAGATATCGCCATCCCGTTTTTAACCTTTCCACTAATGAACCAACCTCCTCACTACGCTTTGCAAGCGGGGTATATTGAATAAGGGATATGATGCCAAAAGCTACAAAATAAGTGCTCATGTCCAATAAAAATATCTTCTCTATAGACCATGGTGTAATATCCATGCCTATATCTATGCTTGTACCAAAGATTTTGAGCAAGCCACCCTCTGTGCCTTCTAATAATAGGGTAGAAACAGCTCCTGCGGAGACAGTAGTACATTGTCCAATAATCTCAAGAAGAGAGGTCATCTTTGAATACTTCTCCTTAGGAGTAATTTCCTGCACAAATGCATAGAGATTGGGGTAATGGATATTATAGTGCAAAAAAGTAAATACAAAGACACTGGCGACCACGGCTATAGGCAACTCGGTTGCTATGTGACCGTACCCACTTATCAACGCTAGGAAAGAAGCACCAGTCGCTGTGATAAATAGAAACAATTTTTTTCTGTCGTACTTATCTACCAGCGTGCCGCTCCAAGGCACCCAAAACATAGCGATGATATTAGTTATCAAGTAGACAATACCAAAAAAACCCAGCATGTCCTTTTGCGCAAAGTACCATGGTATGGCAATCATACTGATACCCTGAGCGATGCCAGATATGGCATTAGCTAGAAATAGGAGAATGATAGCTTTTCTGTTCAAGGGCAAGGCACTTTCCGTCAATTGTCGGAAGGCACCATGTATTCGTGCAGCACTTCCATTTTGGTTGTAAAGTAGACATATTGCCCAAGAAACTGTCCATCCAAGAGCTTTAAGAATTTACCTAGTGCCTGCAGACCTTGTTCGTCATATACGCCTTTGGAAAGAAATGTAAATTGAATGGCATAAGTCTTGTCACCATCTTCAGATTCGACAAGGACCTCATTTACTTGAGAAGCAACTATAATCTCACCATCAGTACACTGAGGAAGGAACTGGGATACCATTGCCTCCAACCATTTTTCCGATAACTCTTCACTGATTTTAAGCGTGATATTGTAGATCAGCGGATTTGTAGTATCTATATTCTTAGATATCATCTCCCCTTAATATTCTGAATCTTTTTCGTGCATCTATAGCGAAAGTACTGTTAGAAAAGTCAACAAAGAGCTTTTCGTACAGTTCCATGGCTTTCTCTTGATCATCAAGCTGATTCTCGTACAACATGGCTAATTTATACAAGGCATTATCGGCTCTTATCTCTTCATTGTACTTGGTGTATACAGTCGTATACAAGTCCTTGGCATTGGCATAGTCTCTTAGTCTAGCATGCAACTCTGCTTTTTGAAACAAGATATCGTCCTCCAATGAGTGCTCAGGATAAGTGGCCGATATAGAATCCAACTTGTTGAAGGCTGCATCATATTTGTTCTGTAGTGTGAGCAACTCAGATTCTGCAAACATCTTCAAAGGCACGTCTGTCGTGTCTAATCCCATATTGTCCATAATGAAAACAGACATATCTATCGCATCATTAGAGATAAGCCTGGAGGTAGCTGATTCCAGAATGTCAAACTGCTCCTGCGCCCATTGAAATTCACCAGCGTAGTAGGCCAACATGGCATTTCTATATCTGGACACCTCACCCAAATGCTCTTCCTTAAAGTCCTTTTCCACTTGTGAGTACAATAGCGTAGATTCCCATATTTCGCCTCGCATAAGATAATAGTCCGCGAGCGATATTTTGCTGTTGGCTCTTACATATTTATTGATACTCGTGAGTTGGATGAGCTCGTCCAAGATGTTGATTGCCTTAGGCAAATCATTCTTATATATTGCTAAAAAGTCTGCAAAGTCTTTGACCATATGCTCTGTACGGGAATTGATGCCCATCTCAGCGATGAAGCTTTCATATTCTTGTTCTAGGGTATCCAAATCTGCTTGCTGATGGTCCAGGTTTCTGGTAATCTTTTTTCTCAAAGTTTTGAGTGCCTCAGCTTTAGCAGTCACATAGTGTGCATTGGTTGTTCCCTTCTTGGTAGTAATATAATTATAGGCTTTGAGCGCAGTATCATAGTCATAAGATCCACCAGCTATACTGGCTATATTCATCACACGGGTACCATCTTCTTCGTTCTTCCTGTCTAGCGCTCTGGCTTGTCTTAAGGCACTGTTGTAATCTTCTTTTTCTATAAATACCCATTCGAGGAGTTCTGGATATACATTGCTCTCAGCGTCAGCCTGAATTTTCTCGTAGAGTTGCTCTCTCATAATCTCTAGATCATCCTTTGACGTCAGGTATCGTTGAAAGGTCGTCTTATACCGTTCTACTTGAGTAGGATTGAGTGCAGCGGCTTTGATGTAGTATTCTATCATCTTAGGGATATTGCCTTTTCTCTTGTATAAATCAGCGAGATTATTGATAAATATCTTATCGTTTCCTGTAATCTTCTCAGCTTTGTCATAAGTCTCTATAGCCAAGTCATACTTTGTCAGTCTCGTAAAAGAGTTACCCAGATTACTGATAATGGATATGTTATTGGGCATTTCTTCAATAGCCTTACGATATTTAGCCTCAGCTTCTTCAGGCAGATATTGCCTCTCCTTCAAGTTACCATAGGTCACATAGAGTTGTACATGATCTGGCTTCTTTTTGAGTTCGTCCTTGATGACTTTTTCTGCATTACCATAGTCCTCCATCGCCAGTAGGCTCTGTACATACTGCTCGAAATAGTAGTGTGATGTCGGTTGCTTGTCGTAGAGCTTTTTATAGACCGCTGCCGCCTTCTCGTATTCTCCAGAGTTATAGTACTGGCTTGCTAATCTCGTATCCTGTGCCGATAATCCAACTATACACAGTAGTAAGGTGACCGTAATTAAGTATCTAATCATATTGCCTAGTTTCCTCTCGCTATTATCTTTTATATGAGACTACAACGAATCAGAATTAAATAAGATTCTAAAAAAAGGGTGTAATTAAGTATATAGGTTGGCTAGGTTAGGACAAAGATAAGCCCTATAAATGGGAAAGGCCACAACTAATGTCGTGGCCGTTCAGATTATTTTAAAAGCTAGTACTTCTTTTCGGCAACGCTAATATAGGACAGTAATAATAATTTATGAATCTCAGCAAGGGTAATATTCATATGACTTTTTTAACTCAAGCCTATATGCCCTTATCTTGTACCTACTGACTGACTAAGTCTCGATATTTATTATTGATGTTAACAAACTTGCTTTTGAATTCTGCAACTTGCTGTAAAAGGTTATTCCTTAGAATCTCGTCTCCCTTTCTCAATTCCTCTAGCTCCTTGTATTTGGAGTCCATAGATTCAGTTGATTTCTTAAGTTCTGCTAGCTCGTGATGTGTATCGTAATGTTTCTTCTCCCAATAAGTGCAATCTTGCTCAGCTTTATTGAGTTTGGTTTTGAGTAGTCGCATCTCTCTCTCCATGACTCTAATCTGATTGATTTGCTCTGCTTGCTTCTCGTATTTCTTCTGATAATCATTGCTACTCATGGTCATTTTCTCTAGTCTGGAATTTGAATCTTTGAGTTCTCTTTCCAGCTTTTGCCTCTCGGTTCGCCAGTTTTCACCCGCCAAAACATCTCGGGCATATTTTTCTTTCAGTTTCTCATGCTCTTTTCTCAATTTTTCTTTGGATGTCTCCAGACGTTCACCCTGCGTTTTGAATTGACTGGATTGAGTCCTAAGTTGAGTCATTTGTTCCTCCAAGGAAGCAATTTTGGCCTTTTGATCCTTCTTGAGTTGCTGAGTATCTTGAGTCAGTGCCTGAAATTCTCTTTTCCATTCATCAGATCGTTGCCTATGGCATTCTACTTGGTTGGTCTCTTTCTTCAGCTTTTTATTGAGGTTACTGTTTTCTTTTGTCAGATCTTCGGATTGTTTTTTCCAGGTTGCGAAACCCTTACTGGTTATTGATTTGCCCACTAACCAACCCACACCGAGCAATACAAGTGATCCAAGAGCTAAGACGAGGTAAGAAATATGCATGGTACTAACCTATTTTATGAAGTCTCAAAAATTTGAAGCCCAAAGATAGGACTCCATATATTAGACTTCAAGTGCTGGAGAAGTAACTGGGTAATTTTATGAAAAGACCCATTCACCAACCCTTAATT
>CAZPUF010000118.1:0-7077 GCA_964589705.1 uncultured Saprospiraceae bacterium
ATTCTTAATTCAATAGCTATTCTCTCCAATCCACAACCTCTATCTCACCTAGCATCACCTTAGACACAGGACACTTTTTAGAAATCTCATAGAGCCTATCCAGTTGTACGCTATCTATTTCTCCATCTACGTCAATAGATTTATGGATTTTATATACACCATCCTCAGAACTTCCCTTTAGATTGACTGTGATTTTAGTGACATTCCATTTCTTTCTGTTGATGTACATTCTAAGCGTCATAGCAGTGCATGTACCTAATGAGGAAAGTAATAAATCGAAAGGACCTGGCCCTAGGTTGTCTCCGCCTACGGATATTGGTTCGTCAGCTGTGAAGCGATGATCTCTGGTGTATACTTCTGTGGTAAATTTATCACCTTCTAGTATCGCCGCTACTGGTGCTTTGATTCTGTCTGGTGTTTCTTCTTCTGAAGGTTCTGGTGTTTTGATATATCTAGATGCCCATGCGCTGATCACATGTCCTGCATACAAAGAATCTTGCTTAGCAGATAGCAGATGATCTGCACCATCAAGAGATACAAAGCTCTTGGGGTGACTGGCATTGAGGTAGAGTTTAGAGGCATTTTCTAATTCTACTATTCGGTCTTGGGGTGAATGGAGGATGAGTAAGGAGGCATCCAAATTCTTAAGAGTGGTCTTAGGGTCTGCAGAAGCGATGTCTTCTAGAAACTGCTTCTTCACAGTAAATGGTCTGCCACCGATATTCACTCTTGCGGCACCTGCTGCTTCTATCTCGTCTACTTTGTGGTCAAAGAGGTGCTTGACATGTCCTGGTCCGAATGGTGCCCCTATCGTAGCTACAGCTTCCACTGTGGGCATTAAGTTGGCAGCAAATAAGGTAGCAGCTCCACCGAGAGAATGACCGACTAATAACTTGGGAGCTTGATAATGTTGGGTCATATACTCTGCGGCACTCAGTAGGTCATCGACGTTACTAGAAAAATTACTGTCTGCAAATTCTCCTTCACTATTGCCCAAGCCAGTGAAGTCAAATCTTAGCAGGCCTATGCCCTCATTTGTAAGTGAACGAGAGATGTTTTTTATGGCGCCTAAGTTTTTGGAACAAGTGAAACAATGGGCAAATATGGCGTAGGCATTGACGATACCATTTTTAGGTAAGTCGAGCTGCGCAGCTAAGTTCTGCCCACTCTTATTAGTGAAGTGTACTTTCATTGGTTTTCATATTATTTTTAAAGCCATCACACGAGCATCTATTATACAAATGCTTTTAGTGGATTTCTTATCTAATAATAGTTAACCCACCAAATTGTACTTGGTTTTCAGAATTGAGAATATATTCTAATCTGTAAACGTAGACCCCTTGTTCGACAAAGTTATTATTGACCCGAGCATCCCATTGAAGTCCATTAGAATCTACCAATGTATTCGTGATGCGATGCACCAGATTGCCATATCTGTCAAATATAGATAAATCCACAACTTCTATTGGATTACTAGGGAAGATGCCAAAATTATTGTCATTGATTTCTCCAAGGGATATTACATTGGTAATGTAGATTGTAGTATTAGGAACTGTACCTTGGCACGGCACACAAATACTTCCATCACAAGACAAGATTGTTTCTATGTCATTAAGAGAAGAAGGATTTCCATCATCACAATCTCTTACTTCGGTAAATTGGGAATCGCAGTCTACTGGCGTGCCACTGCATGGTATACATACAAATCCATCTTCACCATTCACAACGACATCATTAACCGTACAAGGGTTGCTATCGTTACATGGTATATTGACTAATGTTGTTGTAGAACAAAGGTCGATGTCAGTCCCTACACAATTACAATTACTATCTACTGTATCGTTTTCTGTACCAGGGTCGCCATCCTCGCAGTCGTCGCCGATGTTTAGCAAGAGTGCAGGGCAGTCAAATGCAGGGTCGCCAATACAATCACAATTACCGTCTACAATATCATTGTCAGTAGTGCTATCGCCATCGTCACAGCTGTCTCCGATATTGAGCATCAGAGCTGCACAGTCAAAGAGGGCTTCTCCAACACAGTTGCAGTTTGTATCTAAGATATCATTGTCAGTTAATGGATCGCCGTCATCACAGGCTGCGCCAATATTGAGCATTAGCGTAGGGCAGTCGAAATCGAGTTGTCCAGCGCAAGTGCAAGTACTGTCTACGATATCTCCTACAGTATTAGGGTCGCCGTCATCACAGTTGTCTCCGATATTCATCATTAGGGTAGGGCAATCAAAAAGTGCTTCTCCTACACAGTTACAATTGGCATCTACAGTGTCATTTCCAGTCAGTGGATCACCGTCATCACAGTTGTCACCGATATTCATCATTAGGGTAGGGCAATCGAAAAGTGCTTCTCCTACACAGTTGCAATTGGCATCTACAGTATCATTTCCAGTTAGTGGATCGCCGTCATCACAGTTATCACCTATATCGAGCATCAGCGTAGGACAATCAAATAATGGATCACCTATACAATCGCAATTGGCATCTACGGTATCATTACCCGTTAATGGATCATTATCATCACAGTTATCACCTATATCAAGCATAAGTACAGGACAATCAAATAATTCATCTCCTACACAATCACAATTAGCATCTACCGTATCATTCCCAGTGAGTGGATTTCCATCATCACAGGCGTCTCCTATATTAAGCATCAATCCTGGGCACTCGAATGTACCCATGCAATTACAATTGCCGTCCACCATATCATTGCTTGTATCAGGATTTGCATCATCACATTGATCACCTACATTTAGCCCCAGGGCTGGACAATCAAATATTACATCTCCTACACAATTGCAATTAGCATCTACGACATCGTTGCCTGTCTGAGGATCGCCATCATCACAGGCTTCACCTATATTAAGCATCAATGCTGGACAGTCAAATAATGGTGTACCTACACATTCACAATTTGAATTCACCACGTCATTGCCTGTGAGCGGATCATTGTCGTCACAAGCAGCGCCAAAATTGAGCATGAGGACAGGGCAGTCAAAATTGAGTTGACCAGTGCAATTACAGTTAATATCTATAATGTCACCTACAGTATTTGTATCACCATCGTCACAGAGGTCACCTATATTCATCATAAGAACAGGACAGTCAAATTCGCCTACACAATTACAATTCGCATCCACTGTATCGTCTCTTGTGTTTGGATTGCCATCGTCGCAGCGGTCGCCTATATTCAGCGATAAGGCTGGGCACTCAAAAGTACCTACACAATTACAGTTGGCATCCACGGTATCATTGCTGGTATTTATATTACCATCATCACAAGAGTCTCCTATATTTAATATCAATGCAGGACAATCAAATTCACCAGCACAATTACAATTGGCATCTACGGTATCATTCATTGTAGCAGGATTGCCATCATCACAAGCATCTCCGATATTAAGCATCAGTGCTGGACACTCAAAGGTTCCTGCACAATTACAATTGGAATCTAAGGTATCATTGGCTGTAATAGGGTCTCCATCATCGCAGGGATCGCCAATGTTGGCGTTAAATACACAACAATCAAAACTCACTCCTGCACATGGCTCACAGACAGTCCCATCAGAGCTGACAGTTTCCATGTCATTGGTTGTACACGTATTGCCATCATTACATGTTCTTGCTTGAGCAACGTTTACCATAATATTGGCCATCGTCGTTGCGCATCCTATGGTGTCAGTTTGCAGAAGGGAATACATGCCAGGCCTATTAATAGGCAATGAAGGTCCAGCATTAAATAAAGTATCCAGACCAAAAACCCAATCGTAGATATACAAACTTGTATCCTGCGGTGCGATAAAAGCAGTTAAAGTTGTTGGCGAAGCCGAACAAATATCTATAGTGCTTCCTTCTTGGATTTGTGCTGCAGTAGTGTTTATTGACACGACTTCTATACTGACGATTTCTACACAATCATCCTCATTGGTCACCTCTATGTTATAGGTTCCCGGATTGAGTAATTCTATAAATTCAGTATCTCCAGAAATTCCTCCAGGACCAGTCCAATCGTAATCAAGATCTCGCGGATTAATTCGTGGTGTAGTTTCTATAAAGAAAGTATCTAATCTATCAGAGCAAGTTGTGAGGGTATCTAATGGATCAGCATTTATCGAAAATGCAGGAATCACTATCAATTCGAGCTGATCTTCTTGGATACAGCCATTTTCATCTACCACCAAGAGATTATAGTCTCCTGCGGTTGCATCCTCCAATACTTGATTATTTGAATCCAAGTTACCTCCGGAGGTCTGCTCCCACTCATATTCTATAAATCCATCTGGTCCTTCAAGGTCGGTAAGCGCTGTACAAGACATAATATCGTCTAAAAACAATATCTCTTCTGGGTCTTCTGATCTGTAATTGATTGTAAAGCAGACTTCAAATTCAGCTTCATAGACACCTTGGGATATGATATCACGATCATTAGTGCAGAATGCATTGACTATAGGTATAAAATCAATGCCTACAAAACTTCCAAAACTTAGGTCTGCATCATCATCTTCGATGGTTATTGGATCAGGTATAGGAAAGGGGTCATCTAGATTATTAATAATAAGATCTGTATTGCAGGCGATAGGATCTGTCTCTCCACAATTCATAACATGGAAGAATAAAGGACCAACACATCCAGGGTCACCATAGAATGCAGCTCTATCATCTACAATTTCATCAAAGACTACTTCAATCTCTATACTCTCTATGGCGATACATTCGCATCCATTCGGAGATTCTAATTCTAAGGTGACTTGGTAACTTTCACTAATGGCAGCTAAGTCAGCCGTCCACCCTTTTCTATCAAACCCAATATTGAGCTCAGGAAATCCATCATTCTGATCTATGCATATTGTTTGCTGTGTGCACTGCGCTTTTAGCAAGACAATAGGCAGCAATGACAAGACCAATGAAAGCAGAATGATATTTGGAATCGGGCGCATTTCCTTATTATATCTAATTGATTCTCAATAAATTGTTAACAACGAAGGTACTTAGTGTAATTTGACACTTTGCAATTTAGCAATAATTCACAAATCCACGTGAATGACATATACTAGATACCTATTAAGAAGGTTATGATGCATCATTTATTGGACTATTAACCCTAAGAAAGACTCTTAAGGACATTAAAATCCACCAATTTGTCTTAGACAATAGGCTTACCTTTGGCCAACACAACATTGATGTCTTGCCACCAAAGCACATTTACACGGAAGTCAGTGGGAGAAAACTCAAGCTGAGTAATTTAGAGAAAGTCCTATTTCCTGAATCTGGCGTTACAAAGGCAGAAATCATACAATACTACCTCACAATATCTCAGAAGCTCCTTCAGCATGTAAAAGATAGACCGCTGACCCTCATCCGATTTCCTGATGGTATCCACAAACAGCAGTTTTATTCTAAGTCACGGCCAGATTGGACCCCTGACTGGATAAAGAGTTATCCCATCCAACATAGTGAAGAGACCGTCAAATATCTGGTAGCTAAGGATGATGCGGCGATCGTTTACTTAGCTAATCTCGCAGCCTTAGAGTTGCATCCTATGCAGATGCAAACAAAAACAATAGAGACTCCTGATCATTTTATTTTTGATTTGGACCCTCCCGAGGATGGCGATTTTACTGATGTGAAAGACATCGCCCTTAAACTAAGAGAGTTTCTTATCAGCTATGGCTATAACCCCTATGTCAAAACATCTGGGTCCAAAGGCTTACATATCTATGTGCCTATCATGCTGAATCACACCCACGAGGAAATGGTGGATAGGGTCAAAAAAATGGCTAAGCAATTTGTAGAAGCCCATAAGAGGATTTCGACACTGGAGTTGTCTAAGGCTAAGAGAGGTAGCAAGATATTGATAGATATTTATAGAAATCACATGGCACAGACCACCGTAGCGCCCTACAGCCTGCGTGGCAAATCCCAAGCGCCTATTTCTTTTCCGATACCTTGGTCAGCGCTAGATGATATCCATAGCTCTAAGGAAATTCATATCCGCAATTATGAAGAATGGTTGGGCAAACATGGAAATGCCTGGGAAGATTTTTATCAGTCTGCTGTACCGCTGCATGACAAAGCACAAAGTCTGACAGTCAGTCCAGAGATAGAAAATAAGTTGAAAGCTTATCTCGGCAAACGAGACTTTAAGAATACACCTGAACCGGCGATTAGCCCGGTGAGAAGTAGTGGTCAGCAGTTTTGTATCCAACTACATGATGCGTCTAATCTCCATTATGACTTAAGGCTGGAAAAGGATGGGGTGCTGCTTAGTTGGGCTATACCTAAGGGATTTCCTCATAGAAAAGGTATCAAAAGGATGGCGATACAAACAGAGCCTCACCCTATGCAGTACCTGACCTTTGAAGGTGTGATTCCCAAGGGCCAGTATGGCGCTGGTAATATGTGGGTATGGGTCAAAGGGACGTTTATCTGGATAGAAGAGACCGAGAAAAAAATCATGTTCAAACTTGATGCCGAGGGATTTAACAGAACATACAAAATGTATCGGACCAAGGACTCTCAGTGGATTCTTGAATTGAAGGAAAATCATAGGCCTAACCCTATAAATCTACCTGTCAGCCCAATGTTGGCTGGAGTAACTAAGCAGCTACCGTCAAATGATAAGTATGTATATGAAGTTAAGTGGGATGGCATAAGAGCCATTATACACTTGCAGGATGATGAAATCAAGATCTATAGTCGGAGTGGAAGAGAGATAACCAAGCAGTTTCCTGAACTACAAGATGCCAGTTTTTTCGGCATCGAGTCAGGTATTTTTGATGGAGAGATTGTCTGCCTGGATGAGGAAGGGAGACCGCTGTTTAGCAATGTAATTTCCAGAATGCACACACAAGGGGAACTGGCTATACAGAATGTCATGAAGAAATATCCTGTAGTCTGTTACCTCTACGATTGTCTGAGTTATGATGGCAGAGCGATTACTCGAGAACCGCTGCACAGAAGACAGGCTTGGATAAAAGCGGCGCTTAAGAAGCAGGAAGCTTATAGGCTAAGCGAAGCTATATCTGATGGGAAAGGATTATTTGAGGCTACTAAACAAATGGG
>CAZPUF010000118.1:7177-8716 GCA_964589705.1 uncultured Saprospiraceae bacterium
CGAAAGCCTTTTGCAGAAAAGACAGATGATGACCATGTGTCGGTGTGGATGAACCCCGTAATGCAATGTCATATTGAGTTTGCCTCATTGGCCTCTAGTGGGGTGTATCGGGAGCCAGTATTTAAAGGCTTGGTAGGAGAGGTGTGAATGTGAGGATTAACTAACACATACAAGATTCCATAATCGTTAATAAGAATTCTAATTTTGACCTACTATGACTAATAATGATATACTCAGACGCCTTCGTTATACTTTCGACTATAATGATGATAAGATGATCAAGCTGTTTGGCCTGGGCGGGATGGAGGTTAAGAGAGCAGAAGTCAGTGACTGGCTGCGAAAGGAAGAAGATGAGGACAAGCAAGTAAAGTTGATGGATGTGGCTCTAGCTAGTTTTCTTAATGGAATGATCGTAGACAAAAGAGGCAAGCGAGAAGGTGTAGAAATGGTAGCTGAGCGGCAGTTGAATAATAATTTGATATTTAGAAAATTACGTATCGCCTTGAGTCTAAAGGATCATGATATTCTGAAGCTCTATGAGCTCGTCGATTTATATATTAGTGAGCACGAATTGAGTGCATTCTTCAGAAAGCCGTCACAAAAGCAATATCGCCCTTGTAAGGATCAGTTTCTAAGAAACTTTTTGCAAGGGCTGCAGAAGAAGGAAAGAGGGTAGGATTGATATTTATATATTGTACAGTAACCTAATTTTTACACTTACCAAGCCTCTACGGTTCACGTTTCAATGTCATATTGAATATGCTTCTTTGGCTTCCAGCGGTGTGTATTACGAACCAGTCTTCAAAGGCTTGGTGGGAGAGGTGTAGTACTAAATAACAACTTTATCAATCAAAAATTTCAACTTATGCCACAATCACTTTCAAATACGATTATACATATAGTATTTTCAACTAAACACAGAAAAAAACTAATTGATTCTGAAATTGAATCAAGGATCTTTGGATGTTTAGGGAATATTTGTAATGAAAATAAATGCCAAACGATTATTGTGGGTGGATATCAAGACCACGTTCATATCTTATGTCATTTGCACCGTACAATTTCAATTTCGCAATTGGTTAAAGAAATAAAAATCAACTCTTCAAAATGGATTAAATCTGTAGATGAGAAGTATAGGAATTTCTACTGGCAAGATGGCTATGGAGTTTTCTCAGTAAGTCAGTCGGGGGTATCTAAGGTAGTAGACTATATCAAGAACCAAAAAGAACACCACAACAAAAAAACTTTTAAGGCGGAATACAAAGCTTTTCTAGATAAAAACGATGTGTCGTATGATGATAACTATATGTGGGATTGATTATAGCTATTGCCCTTACAGGGCTTTTGTTTGGACTTGCTATTCACGATGGGATGCTCCCATCGGTGACTAGCAATTCACCCATTCAGGGTTCAGGCACACAAGAGGGATTTTAAAACTCCAACGGAGTGGTAGCTACATAGATATGGATGCAGCCCATCTGGCAATGGCTATGGAGTTTTCTCAGTAAGTCAGTCGGGGGTATCTAAGGTAGTAGACTA
>CAZPUF010000118.1:8816-9000 GCA_964589705.1 uncultured Saprospiraceae bacterium
AGGCACACAAGAGGGATTTTAAAACTCCAACGGAGTGGTAGCTACATAGATATGGGTGCAACCCATATCTATGATGTGAATAAGATTGAATCCTGAAGGGATGAAAGTTATAACCCTATCTATTGCTTTTTGGATTGATATTTGATTCTCGTACGCTAGTACAAATCTAAATAGAGATGAGAAC
>CAZPUF010000119.1:0-8972 GCA_964589705.1 uncultured Saprospiraceae bacterium
CCCTTATGCCAGAGTCAAGCTTGGTGATTCATTTTATTTGAAAGGGGAATATAATTTTTACTCCTTTGATACTGGATCTGATAATGCGGACAGAATCAATTTCACTTTCCCAATGATTGGCGGTGGATATCTACAAGGATTCGGGCAATGGCGATTTGGTTTCGAAGTATTATTACTAGTGAATGATCGAGAAATAGATAATCCATTCTTTGCAAATGTAGAAGCCAGTGACTTATACACACTCATTGAATACAACATATCATTCTTGTATAACTTCTAGACACAAGAAATACACAGACAAAAAAAGCCTCCAAGAGTTATCTTTTGGAGGCTTTCATATTTCATTGACTTTTCTTGATTAAAACATTACGCTTGCGCTAAGTAGAAAGTTTGTTCCTGCTTGAGGGTAGACATAATTTTCTGTAATCAAACCACCGTCAATATAGCTGTAGGTATATCCATTAGAAGCGTACCTCGTATTGAAAATATTATTGACCAATAATTTGAATTCAATTTCTTGAACCAATTCTGTTTCTATCTTATATCTGAGTTGTACATCATTGACAAAATAAGGGTCTAAGGATCTGCTTTCATTGCTTGTGTTATCAAGAAATTGTCGTCCAACATATTTGGATAGCAAACTCGCATCAAAATTTGGTAGGATGTGATAAGTAAATTTACTTCCAGCGATGACTGACGGTGAGAAGGCGATATCAGTATCTTGGAATAAAGTCTCTTGCACGCCACCATTATCAAAATCTCCTATCTGCTCTACAAATTCTGAAATCCTGTTTCTACTAAAGGTTACATTTGGCTCCCACGTCAATAGGTCTGCTAATAAAAGACTTCCAGACAATTCTACACCATATCGCACAGAGTTATCGACATTAGTTCTAACTGGGGCACCCACATCGTTAACCGCTCCTGTTAGCACTAACTGATCATTATATAACATGTAGTAAAAATTAGCTTCAAAGGTATGATCTGGTTTCTCCGCACGGTACCCGAACTCAAAGTCATGCAACTGCTCAGCTGCTGGCACGCTAGTCCCTACAGCATCTAGAAAATCAGATCTGACTGGCTCTCTCTGAGCTGCCGCGTATGAGGCATACAATTTACTATGTGGCGTGAGGTCAAAGCTTAGTCCAACTTTGGGATTGATAAATGTATAACTGGTATCTATACCTGAATCTCTGCCAGCTATCAGTGACTGATCACTATCCAATCCTGCTGTCTTGTAACTGATGTTACGAAATTGAAGGTCTCCAAAAACAGCAAGCTTAGGCAACAACTGATAATTTGCTTTTATGTAGCTATTAAATTCGTTCTTGGTAGCATCACTTCTATAATATTCTGGCTCCTCAGGCAAAGAGGCCTCTTCTATACTAATGACGTTCCCAAAGTGATCTCCCAAGTAAGAATTGAATGATGCACCCAAGATAAGTGCTAAGTCATTATTTGGCTTATACTCTACATTAGCGATCCCCCCAAAGAAATCATTATCTAACCACCTTCTCCACACTAAGTCACTGACTACACCTTGGAGTGATAGTTCGTCAGGGAATATACCTCCTGCATCTTCCTGGAATCTAAATTGCTCGAAAAAGCCTCTTCCTTTTGTATAATGACCTGTTAAGTTCAATTTGATAAGCTCACTCAACTGCGAATTGATAAATAATTGGAGATGAGTTTGGCGATAATCATCTACTTGATTTTCATAGGTATAAGCATTGAACGATTCATTTGAACTAAAGAGATTAATACTGTCTTGCACGGTATTATAATCCCCATTTGAGTTATTCAAAAAGTGAGTTAAGAGTGCTTCTTGATCTCCATTAAATCTGGCTTCAGGCACACCATTCCAAGCTTGGTAAGTTCTCTCATTTCCAGAGAAGGCATTTATTTTTATAGAAGTCTTTTCAGTGACACTAGCCGCAGATAGATACCATGAGTCTAAATCCGAGGTAGCTCTGTCTATAAATCCATCAGAATTGATTCGTGAATAACGTCCCTCTATGTTAAACTGATTATTCATCAGCCCAGTATTGACGGTTACACTTTGCTTCTGTGTACCAAATGATCCTATAGTGAAGTCTCCTCTCACAAATGGATTCTGACTAATATAATTAGTATTGAGGCTGACTGAGCCGCCAAATGCACCGCTTCCATTGGTAGAAGGTCCTACTCCTCTTTGAATTTGGATTCTATCTACAGAAGACCCGAAATCTGGCAAATCTACCCAAAACACACCATGACTCTCAGAATCATTGAGTGGTATGCCATTAATGGTGACATTGACTCTTGTTGCATCAGAGCCTCGTACACGCATACCCGTATATCCTATACCTGCACCAGCATCAGAGGTAATAACCATAGATGGCGCATGCTCTAACAGAAAAGGAACATCTTGTGCCATATTCTTAAACTGGACACTTTCCCTATCCATATCAGTGTAGGCATATGGAGACCTTTTGTCTAGCTTATTGGCTACTACTTCGATGTTCTCTAATTGGAATAGACTCTGTTGCATATTGATATCCAACAATTCATCTTGTCCTAATGACAAAGAGTAAGTTTCGTCAGCATATCCAAGGTAGGTAACCTTGACCGTGACTTCTCCTCCAGGAACATTCTCTATCAAATATCTTCCTGCATAATCAGATACTGTGGCAAGAGATTCTGAGCCTACGACAAATATCGAAGCACCTTGTAATTTCTCACCATTGGCATTTGTAACGATGCCAGTAATGGCATACTGCGCTTGACACAGCAGCGTAGTGAATAAAAAAGTAACAAAAACGATTGCTTGCTTTTTAATCATCATTTTAAAAATTTTAGTTCTTAAAAAACTAAGCGAGGTTGAGACGGACAAAGCAATAGCTATGTCTTAAATGACTCCCTTCCCAGCATTACCTGGGCAGGTTCTATGGGTATAATCTCAGCACAATTCCAAAAAAGAAAAGGCACCCCTCTTAAAAATTCATGGCAAAGGTAATCAAATGAAATTGTTCTCAATGTCTTAAGCGATATAAAACCAACTGCGCTAATTAATCCGATATCAAAAAGAGAATGAAGCGATTACTTGAGGTGATGCAATATATTTTCTAGGCGACTTTGACCTACCCCAGTTATGACATGATAAGCGGCATTGAAGCTATCTAACAAGTCCTTGAATTTGTCAAATAATTCAACCCGTCTATCTGCATCTTCTCTCAAACCATCCGCTGTCCAGGGTGTATCAGGATACATAATAAATATAAAATCAAGTGGGTCGGCATTATCAATGACTTCTTTTACAATCTCAGGTATGTGACCGAATTTGTCTTGAGCCCATATCGCTAAATTATACATATAGGTATCCAAAATAAAAGAGCTATCTAACGGCTGGCTTTCAACAATCTTATGATGTTGGACGGCAATAGTGATGATGGAATCAAGCGTGTAACCAGGACCGTTTTTTTCCAAGTATGTTCTAGCAAATTCAGGAATGAAAGGAATATCTAATTCTGTACTCAAGGCAGCGGCCATGGTAGACTTACCTGAGCTCTCAGGACCAGTAATGAGGATTCTCATTGAAGAGAGTTTGGTGATAGACTAGCTTGGCTATTTTGGTAACTATGTCGCCATTGGATATAGCCAGCGACAGAAAAGAGAAAGAAGATGACCATTAATCCACTATATATCTTAAGTCCTCTGTCAAGGTATAGCCATATGGAAAACAGGTTAATAGCTATCCAAAATAACCAAGAGGACAGCACTTTATGCGCTTCCATATAACTGGCTATCAGGCTGAAGATAGTGGAGGTCGCATCTGCAAAGGGCCTAGGAGAATCTGTTGCTTTATTAAGTACAAATCCAAGTATAACAGAGAAAATCACCCCTACTGAAATAGCTGTAATGAAGTACCAACTTTTTTTGATTTGTACAGTAAAATCTCTGTCTCGATTCTTCTGCCAGATATACCAACCATAAATACCAATCAAAACGTAGTAGAAATACAGGATAGACTCTGCATACAATTTGGAACAAAAAAACAGATAAATACTGCTTAAGCTTGAGATAATCCCAATTGGCCAAGCCCATATCTTCTGATAAATCATTAAAATGATAAACCCCAGTCCCGTAACGACTGAAAATATTTCTAACAACAACAAAAACTCCATCAAAAGCTAAAATAATCAATGAACACAACAAGATTAGAACGCATACAGAAATAATCCTAGCTGCTCAAACTTTGTCCAAATCTTGAGTTTCAAATAAACATATATTTGCAAACAGTGCATGACATTGAACCATATCATAAGTGGCGACAGTATTATATCTCAGCTGAGGACAAAAAATCTCAGTTCTTTGGTACTGTCTACAGTGAGTTTACCTTCTCGAATAAGGTGTACAACTACTTTATACATCCTCAATGGGATTCGATAGGAAGCCAAACCCTATATGTCAAAAACCTTTATACAGACTATGATGAAGGCTATGCTATGATAGAACTCATTGGAGAATGGAACGACTGTCTGAATAATGACATCATGTACCTGAAAAGGAAACTCGTAGATAATCTAATGGCTAAGGGTATATCAAAGTACATTATTCTGTGCGACAATGTGCTCGAATATCATGGCTCTGATGATAGTTATTATGAAGAGTGGTGGGATGATGTAAAGGATGAAGATGGCATGATTGTCCTTATCAACCTTAGAGAGCATATATTAAAGGAAATGGAGTCTCTCAGGATACAACATTATGCACATATCGGCGAACATCTCAATGATATCAATTGGCGCAAGGCTCAACCAAAACTAGCTATACAAGAAATAGAATTGAGAGTGAGCCGGGCGCAGAAACAACTTATATAATGTGCTCCATAGATTCTCTTAAAGTCGCAAATCTTCATGCAGATGACTGAAGAAAAAAAACACTTTTCTGGTTTTGTAAATATAATTGGCAAACCCAATGTAGGTAAGTCTACCTTGCTTAATGCCTTTATGGGCGAGAAAATGGCCATCATCTCTTCCAAGCCCCAAACGACCAGACATCGATACAAGGGTATCATCAGTGGAGAAGATTTCCAAATAGTATTCTCGGATACACCAGGCCTTATCTCTGATCCTAACTATAAGTTGCAGGAAGCTATGAATGATAGTGCCATGTCCATCTTTGAAGATGCGGATTTGGTACTTTTTATGATAGATCCATACAATGAATATACCGGCGAAGAAAAAGTGATCCGAAAACTCACCAGCACTAAGGCACCTAAATTTTTAATTATAAATAAGGTAGACACTTCTGAGCCAGAAACGCTTAAAGCCTTGGAGAAGAAATGGAGAGAGATTATTGACTTTGACGAGGTGCATCATATAAGTGCGCTTATGGCCTTAGGAGTACCTCATCTCTTGTCAAGCATTAGAAGTCGGTTACCAGAAGGGCCAGCCTACTATTCTAAAGATGATATATCTGATAAGTCTGTCAGGTTTTTTATATCTGAAATTATCAGAGAGAAGATACTTCTCAATTACAAACAAGAGATCCCCTACTCTGTGGAAATCCATGTGGAATCCTATAAGGAAAGTCAAAAGCATGGAAAACCATTTGTACACATCAGTGCCGTCATCTATGCAATGAGAAATACACAAAAGGGGATTATCATTGGGCACAAGGGTGCTGGTATCAAGAAGCTAGGCATAGACTCACGTAAGGATATAGAAAAATTTATCGGGTCAAGATGTCATCTTGAACTCTTTGTAAAAGTCAAAGATAAATGGAGAGATGATGATAGGATGCTTAAGAGTTTTGGATATTTGTGATATTGAATTTTAGAACTTTTTAGAAAAAGAAACCATTGGCTCAAGTATTAGCAATTGTAGGCAGACCAAACGTAGGTAAATCCACCCTCTTCAACAGGCTCATCGGTCAGAAGAAGGCCATTACAGATAATATTAGTGGTGTTACCAGAGATCGGATCTATGGTAGTAGTGAATGGAATGGGAAGCAGTTTACTGTCATAGACACGGGTGGATTTGTGCAGAATAGTGATGATGTATTTGAGAAAGCAATACGCGAACAGGTACATATTGCAATAGAAGAAGCGGCTGCTATCATATTTATGGTAGATGTGACTACGGGAGTTACCGATTTGGATGAGCAAATGGCAAATATTCTAAGACGTCAGCCCAAAAAAGTATTTGTAGCTGTCAACAAAGTTGACAATAACAGCCGGGCATTGATGGCCAACGAATTTTGGAGTCTTGGATTTGACAACACCTTTTTCTTGTCTTCCATGAGTGGATCGGGAACTGGAGAATTACTCGATGCCTTAGCCGAATCCTTAGAAGACATCCCAGAAGACCCAGATGACCAGACACCTCGGATAGCTATTGTTGGTCAACCTAATGTAGGTAAATCCTCACTGACCAATGCTTTGTTGGGAGAAGAGCGAAATATTGTTACCGATATAGCAGGCACAACCAGAGATAGCATTAATTCCTACTATAATAAATTTGGCAAATCATTCTACTTGATGGATACGGCAGGTATTCGAAAGAAGAATAAGGTCAAAGAAAATCTTGAATTCTACTCCGTGCTCAGAGCCATCAAAGCGATGGAAGATTCTGATGTCGTCATGTTGGTACTGGATGCTACAACAGGTATCGAGAGTCAAGACTTGGCCATTTTTACACTCGCCGTCAAAAGACATAAAGGGATAGTCATTTTGGTCAATAAATGGGATCTTATTCAAGACAAGGAGACAAACACGGCAAGAGATTTAGAAGAGAAATTAAAGGCGAAGTTGGCTCCATTCAATGATGTACCAATTTTATTTATAAGTGCATTGGAAAAACAAAGAATACACCGAGCACTAGATGTAGCTCTAGAAGTATATAACAATCGGTCTCAAAAAATTAAAACCTCTGAGCTAAATGAAATAATGCTGGCAGAGATAGAACGTAAGCCCCCAGCTGCAGCCAGAGGACGATTGATAAAAATCAAATACATTACCCAACTCCCTTTACGGTATCCGGCTTTTGCATTCTTTTGCAATCATCCTGATCAAATTAGACAGAATTATGCAAGATTTTTGGAGAATAGAATTAGGCATCATTTTAACTTCACGGGTGCACCGATGAATGTCTTTTTCAGATCAAAATAATAAATCAGAATATTTATGAGCATCATTAAGACCCCCTTCAAAGGATTATATCTATTTGAACCAAGGATATTTGAAGATGAGAGAGGATACTTTTTTGAGTCCTATAGTGCCAAACTTTGGAAAGAGGCTGAGGTGCATCATGAATTTGTCCAGGATAATGAATCGCGGTCTCAATACGGTACTGTCAGAGGATTGCATTATCAATTGCCACCAAGTGGACAAGATAAATTAATCAGAGTGACTCACGGAAAAGTACTAGATATTGTCGTAGATATCAGACCTAGCGAACCGACTTATGGCCAAAGTTTTTCTGTAGAGCTTAGTCAGGATAATAAAAAGCAAATGCTTATCCCTCAGGGTTTTGCGCATGGATTTGTGACGTTGAGTGAGGTAGCGGTCTTTAATTACAAGTGCACTAATTTTTACAGCAAGGCAGATGAGGGTCATGTTAATCCTCTTGACCCAGCATTAGATTTAGATTGGGGTATACCTACGGAAGACATGATTTTTTCGGAGAAAGATAAAGCGGCACCCAGCTTAGGTGACCATAAAGCGTGGCCTTCTTAAGTGAGGTAAGCTTTCATTAGTTGTTCTGCTATTAACCAATCATGCGGTTCGTCCAATTCAAGGGCAGTATGTTCTGGCATGGTATATAGCCCAATCTTGCCTGAGAGCCGATTTTTTGATCTTAAGATTTGTCCAGCGCTTGAAATATAGAATGCGCCATTTTCCTGTAATTGCCCCTGAAAATCCTGTCTTCTGGGTCTCTCCATAGGATCGTAGTTCATCGCGCTGCCATCACTGTTCCAGAAAAATCTTTTAGATTCGGTCACACTCAGCAAGCTGTCGATGAAGGACTCGTCGTATTGTTTAAGTGCTTGAGACAGATGGCCAGAAGTTGTAAACGGTGAAGTCACTTGTAGCATAATGACAATATCTTCATTCTCTAAACCCAAGTCTTCTATAAATTCTAAGAGCACACTTTCTGAGGAAGAATGATCCATTGCATTATCAGCTAATCGATCATGGATTTTACAATCTAAATCTTCTTGATTAATAACCTTCTTAATCTCATCAGCGTCAGTTGACAAGTAGACTTCATCTATGAGTTGACAGCCAATTGCTGCTTTGCTAGCCCAATATAAGAGAGGTTTGCCCGCAAGTGGTTTAATATTTTTGAGCGGAATCGATTTGCTTCCTCCTCTAACTGGAATGAAAGCAATGACCTTACTCATGTGACGTAGGCTTATATTTTAGTTTGTCCCTCTGGGCAACTTCAATGTCTACTATTTCTGTGGGTTTTATAGCCAGGCTGGCATGTGTAGCTTCTAGATTTCTTATTAGCTTTTGCAAGCCTCCAGGCTCCAATGAAGCAGCATGATCTGTACCTTTCCAAGTTCTGTCTTTGGTAAAGTGTCGTTCAATCCAAGTGGCACCTAGGGCATAGGCCGCTACATCTATAGCGATTCCCAAATGATGACCAGAGAAGCCGATTGCTGCAAGATTAGATCCATATTCAGTTTTGAGACGGTTGAGCTCCAACAAATATACTTGATCAAAGGGTACAGGATATCCTGAGGTACAACTATACAAAACGACTCTGTGCATTGCCTTTTCCATGAGAGTCATCAAGTCAGCCTCCTCCTGCCTTGTTGTCATGCCTAGAGATATGTGAATCTGGCCATCATAATCATCCCTCAATTTCATCAGCAACTCATTATGTGTATTACAAGCAGAAGGTATCTTTATATAATCAGGTCTTAGCTGTATGACTTCCTCTGCAGAGGTCATATCCCATACGGAAGTGGCATAACCAATCCCA
>CAZPUF010000120.1:0-8814 GCA_964589705.1 uncultured Saprospiraceae bacterium
AATATTTTAGGTTCTTAACTTCTTATAAGTATGGTATCATTAATTTGATAATATATATAATAGTGTTTTTTGCTTTTTTAATTAGTATCTAACTCTTAATGCTGTTTTCTTGTAAAAGGTGACCACTTGTAAGAAATAAATATTTCTATTGATTGATTTACTGCAGTAAGAACAGTGACAAGTGCATAGTGAAATGAGAAGAGAAGCTTTCGATTAAGAATCACAGTAGTCATTGGATTATTGTGATTGAAAAAGATTGCTATTAAGACAAGAGTTCTCAATTTTGGTTTTTTATATGCCTTCATCAGATAGGGTTAGAATCTGAAGTTGGCTTGGTTATAGTTGCAAAAGACTAATCTTTTTGCTCACGAGTACAAAACTATATTTTATGAAGGCATTGAGCTAAAATTTAAAGATGATTGTTATGAACGTCAATTATAAGTTCTGAATGAACATACTTTCACTGTTTCATATTTTCAGACTAATACTTTTATGTGAGGGATATCTTTAGAGTATTTTTTACATATATAATACTCGGGGCACAGATCTGCAATTCCTAACAAATAAGTAAGGCTTGGTAACATTTTGATAGATTAAGTTAGTAAATCTTAGTGTAGTCGTTATATTGTTTTATTGATTAATAACTATGCTCCAGAAGACTACAATATCGAGCCTTATTCCACTGGTGTTTGTATTATTTTGTTTATTTCCTAGTCATCAATTATTTGCTGATACATGTGAAGAATCTTCTGTTGCTGAATCAGCTCTGGGAATTGCATACAACTTAATTTCTGCAAATGAGTCATCTCAAGCTATTAGGTTCTGTGACTCAATATTGCAAGTATTGAACTCCGAGAACCTAGAGCATTGCCCGACGGCCTTATGGATCTCATTGGAAAAGGGACAAGGGCTGGAAATGGAAACAGAGTTTCAGCAAGCGCTACAACTTTATTACCAAATCATAGAAAAAGCGCAGTCACAAGAATTCTGGGAAATAGTTGCAAATGCCTTCATTTCTATCTCCAGATCTCATGAAATATTAGGAAGGGCTAATGATTGTAGAAGGAATCTGGAAATAGCGAAAGAATATATAGAGGAGTATAATTTAAATAAAGTACGTGGAAGATATTCCATAAGGGCTTCATCATTTCAGAGAATCTATGCAAGTCTAGACACAGCAAGAACGCTAGCTCGAGATGGCCTGGTATATGGACAGAAGTATGGCCCAGAAAGATATTTGGTAGATGCTCATTTGCTTATGGGAATTATTACTCCTGAAATAGATTCATCTGTTTTTTATTTCCAAAATGCTATAGAACTGTTTGTCGAAAGAAAAGATTATGAAGCAGCAGCATCTATGAGTACGAATATCGTTTCGAGATATATTAGGCTAAAGGCGTACAATAGTGCATTGTCAGAGCTAAAGAATAGCGAGTCGTATATCAGTTTACTCAGTAAGGAATCTAAAGGCTATTCAAGTTTTATGTCAAGATATTGTGAGAGCAAAAGTTTGTTGTTTGAAAAATCAGGCAACATAGACTCATCGCTTTACTATCTGCAAAAGAGTATAGATTTCGAAAGACAGTCTAATTGGATAGTAGATCAAGAAGAAGTCAGTAAAAATGCTGTTGCCTTTGCCATAGAAAAAGAGAAGCTTAAAACCGCAGAATTTGAGAGGATTGCAAAATTTCAGCAGACGGGTAATATTTTGTTGACTTCTCTGGTGTTTTTATCCTTTGTTTTTGGAATTGTATTGCTGAATAGTAGAAGGAAAATTGCACAGCAAAATGCAGTCATCTTGCAGCGTAATAAGGATCTCAACCAGTCATTAAGCAAGCAATCTTTACTCTTGTCAGAAGTCCACCATCGTGTAAAGAATAACTTACAGCTTGTAATTAGCCTTTTGACACTTCCTAGTCAAGGGGCCAGTGGAAATCAAGAATATCAATTGCTCAACGAAGTTTCCAATAAAGTAAGAAGTATATCTCTGATCCATGAGCAACTATATAGAGAAGAAGAATTTGGAAGAATAGAGATAATGACTTATATCAGTTCATTATGTAATCACTTCTATAGATTGCATGAATCGAAGTCTGAGTTAGAGTTTAAAGTTGATACTGAGAAGTTCCACTTTAACATAGATACAGTTCTACCTCTAGGAATTATATGTTCTGAACTTATAAGTAATTCATTAAAATACGCTAGTCAGAAACAGTTAGTTATTGCAATAAAAGTGGAGAAAATAGACCAGAAATATGTACTTAGCTATGCCGATAATGGCGTAGGATATGATTTGGATAAGCTTAACTTAAAGAGAAAATCAATGGGAATGAATCTCATAGAGAGTATGGTACGTCAACTTAAGGCAGAACATAGATTTTACAATGACCCAGGTGCAAGTTTTACTATTATGTTTGTAGAGAAGCGTATTTCTGATTACATATAATAGCTTATTTCAAAACATTTATCTTACTAAATACTTCCTCTTTTTTTGATCTACTGACAGGAATTTTTATGGAATCTCGCAATATTAGATGCTTCTGAGTCCATTTGGTTATGTGTCTACTGTTTATTATAAAACTGCGGTGACATAAGAGCAGAGAGCTGTCGTTTATTTTTTCCAAAATATTATTTAGTGTACTTCTTAGTGTTATTACCTTATCATTAATAACATGGATATTTATGTAGACATGATCGGCTTTTATAAAAAGAATGTCTTCTACAGCTACCTGATGGTTTTGTTTTCCATCACTAAGGATTGCTTGGGTATTGTTTGTTATTCCTGATAATTGTGCAGCTGTTTCTATGGTTGTCCAAAGGGTTTCTTTTACGATAGGCTTAGTCAGATAGCCATTAGGCTTGTTTTTTAAAGCTAGGTTCAGGATGTTTTTGTCGAACTGACTGGTAAGAAAGATAAATGGAGGAGAATTTTCCTGTTCTCTCAAGAATCCACTAAAATCTATACCAGACTTTTTACCATATAGTCTTATGTCTAACAGTACTAGATCTGGTCTGTTAAGTGTATATTGAGTGATGGCTTCCTCGTAGGATATTGCGATTGCAGTCACACAATGCCCTCTTTCTTCAAGATATAACTTGATTACATTGGCGATGAGAATCTCATCTTCCACTATTAGAATAGACAGACTTTTCATTAGTTCCTTGGGGGTAACTTTATAGAATCATTGTAGATTCATAACTTAATATTAAAGCAATATTTTTATTTTGTATGAAAAGAAGTCAAATTCATCTTAGAAAATCATAACTTTTTTGGGGGATAATGATTACTAATTAAATAAGACTTCTTATAATAGCTATATACCTTAATAGAAGAAAAGGTGACCACTTAAGAAGAATTGTTTTCAAAATAAATTATTCCTTTATTAAGGTCACCTCTTTGGATTACATGGAATTACTATATGAGAACTAATTTTTTTGACTGCTGTGTCTGATTTAGATGCGAAATTATATAAGAAGACTGCAACTGATAGTGATTATCTAGCTGCGGTAAGGAACAATAATAGTGTTCTTCTCGGAGATTTGTATAGTCAATTTTATCCAAAAGTTCTTGCATTAGTGCGCAACAAAGGAGGAAGTGCTCAAGATGCACAAGATGTTTTTCAGGATGCTTTGATAGTGATATATAAAAAGCTAATGAAAAACGAACTGTTGCTATCATCGAGCTTTGAGCTATATCTCAAAGGTGTCTGTCGACTAATATGGCTAAAGAAACATTCTCGAAACAACAGGGTCAGTAATGTTAGTAATCCTGAAATCGAATTGAAAAAAATCGCAATAGAAGCAAAAGTCGACTTTCAGGAATTAGATAGAACAAAGCTATTGTATAACAAACTTGAAGTCCTTTCTGAAGATTGCAGAACGTTATTACTATATACATTTAGCAAATTGTCAGGCGCTGAAATCGCTAAGAAGATGGGATATACCATAGAGTATGTAAAAAGGAAGAGATATAAATGCAAGCAAAGACTTATGGAATTGATAAAATCTGACCCACAGTATAAGCTGTATCTATGAAAAATCAAGAAGAGTTAGAAAGAATAGAGGCTTTTCTCTCCGGTAGCTTGGTCGATGCCGATAGAAATAAGTTTGAAGCTGAGTTAGCCTCCAATGCAGAGCTCAAAGAAAACTATAGAATTTTAAAAAGCCTTAAAGAAAATCCTATTACCGAGGAAGAATATGACTTTATTAGAAATGTAAAGAACCTAAAGGCCCCGAATTTTAGAAAGTATACTTTTAGTAAGTATAAGAAGTGGACCATCATAGTCTTATTGATTGGTTTATTAGTTTCGTCTTTTTTGCTTGTCCATCGTATGCTGAATAAGACTGAACCTCAGACTCAGATTAGTCCCATTGCAGAAGTAAAACCTAACGTGAGTCCTTTTGACCCAAACGTTGATCCTAAAACTGAACATTCAGACAACAATGAAGGAAAGGTAAAAGGGACGCCGAAACCAGAACCAAGATTAGTGAATAAACTCCCAACTAAGATTTCTAATATAGAAAGCAAACCTTCCACTACTGTTGCTGATAGACTAGCAAAAGAAGAAAGTAACCAGGCAAGTCCAAACTCAAAAAGCTTTTCTGAGAACAAAGACTTAGAATTACTTATCAGCTCTATGAAAGGTAATAGGTCATCGATAAGTAATTTTACGCTTTCAGACCAACCTGCTTCAGCAAAACATTCTGATAAAGCATTCCGCTTTAAGCTAAAGGGCACTTATGTGAGTACAGAACCTTTAGGAGAGGATAAGATTGTAATCTACATCTTCGATAATAAGTTGGCGTCATATAACTCCTTTCTTCCGCTCATGAAACTGTATCCTGACATAGAAATCAGGGATGAGGAATATAGACTCAGTTCAGATAAAAAATTGTCCTTAGAAACAGGACTGTATTATTATCTTATCGAAATAGAAAAGAAAGAAGAGTTACTTTATGTTGGGAAGTTTAATTTGAGTTAGTTAAATTTGAACAAACCCCAAGTGCAATGCCTTACGTAAACAATCGTTTGTCGCAGCTGATATGCTGTTTGCTGACTTTACTTGCCTGCATATCTGCTCAGTCTCAGACAGGTGCCAATACTCTTCAAGAACTTCTGAAAAATAAATCTTATCAGGAGGCAGAAAAATTTCTAAACTCAAGTACTGATGAAAGTCTTTATTACCAGCTTGCTAGAGTAGAAACCCATCTAGGTAACTCACAATTTCCTCAGGCTTACGAGCTCATAGAGAATATCCAGTCAGTGAAGAAAAAGGGAGACCAGATTGCTTACTATTACCATATGTCTGGTATGGTAAAATTCTACCAGGGTGATTTTGAGCTGGCTCAATATTACTTAGACCAAGCATTACAAAATGCTGAAGAAAGAGAGTTGAAGAACCGTGGCTTCGAAATTTCAATAGATTTTGCTAGAATCAAATCCGAGCTGACAAACTTTGAAGAAGCTTATTTTTTGATTAAGAAAGCAGAAGAACAATTGAGTAACAGTAAAGACCCCATTGATTCTATCAAGCTGATTACTGCCTATAGTCTTCTGAATATCTATCAAGGGTCTGTCCATAAGGCTGACTCGTTGTTCAATCTAATTTCTGAAGAATCACTCAAAGTGGGCGCTGTCTCGCAGTCCTTAATTAATGAGTACAAGCTAGTAAAAGCCAGACATATTTCAAGATCTCATTCTTATGAAATAGGAGATAGTTTGTTCAGAGCGATTCTCTCCTTTTCAGAATCTTATTATCCTGATGAGCATTTGCTATCAGCTATTTGCAAAGATTTTATTGGTTCGTCCTTATGGAATTTAGGTAAAACTGATGCCGCATTGACGTATCATCAAGAAGCCAGAGATAAGACAGAAAAAATATTAGGAAAGAAAAACATCTACTATGCAGATGCTCAAAATAATGTAGCAACTGCTCAGTTTCGCCTTGGAATGATAGAAGAATGTCTCCCGCTGTTTGCAGAATCTAAGACTATCAGATACGAGCTTTTTGGTGATCAGCATCCTGCATATTCAGTTAGTTTAAATAATTTGGCTTTCGTGTCAAATAGATTAGCCAAGTATGAGGAGGCTGAGATTTTATACAAGGAAGCTTTGGCTATACGCGAGCAAAAATTTGGAAAAGAACATCAGGAGTACATTCGCGCTTATATAAATCTCGGAATGCTGTATTCTACGATAGGACGATATAGTATAGCAGAACAAATATTATTAGAAAGTTTAGAATTGATCAAGGCAAAGTTGGGATCTAGTCATCAGCTATTTGCTCAAGCTCATAATCAATTGGCTGCAATATATTCTGAGATGGGAAACAGACTGAAAGCAGTAGAGAGTCATGAAGTCAGTCTCAAAGAATTCGAGAGAATCTTGGGACCTAATCATTTTAATGTCGGTCATGTGTATACGCTTCTTGCTCGATTGAATCATCAGGATAGAGACTTGGCTGACTCGTTGTATAATAAATCTTTAAGTATTTTCAATTCCTCTGTCGGATCAAAGAAGAGTGAATATTATCCGGGCGCTTTGTTACATTATAGCGGCTTTCTTTCATCGATTGGCAGTTATGGTGATGCATTGAAGTATGCTGATGAAGCCCAAAATATTTATCAAGAAAGGTATGGGGAAGAGCATGTATATTATGCGATGGTACTTCGTCGGAAAGGCAATATGTATCTGCAGTCAGACAGCTTGGAACTGGCAGAGGGATTTTTAGAATCTGCTCTTGCCATATACCAGAATAAATATCATTCTAATCATCCTAGAGTTATAGAGTCTTTGCAAAGTTTGGCAGAGGTCTATCATTTGCAAGATAAACAAACTGAAGCACTAGAATTTTCTACAGCTTTGGTGGAAAATAAGATAAAATTATTAGCACAAGTTCTAGAACTGCTTTCAGAAAATCAAAGCCATCAGTTTAAGCAAAATATTATTGGCGATTTTGATCTTCCAAAATCTATTGCTTTAGCTGCTAAGGATCAGAAACATAATGAGCTACTTTATAACTTAATTTTGAAAGAGAAAGATCTCTTACTTAATTCTTCCATGGTGATAAAAGAAACTGCCTTATCGGGCTTAGATAAAGAGATGCGGGTAGCCTATGAAGACTTATTAAAAATTAAAAACGAATTACTGATAGCATACAAAATGAATAATCTGGACCGCATTGCTGATTTAGGCGCAGCCATTACGGATAGAGAGAAGCAGCTTGCAAGAGCAAGTGCAATGGCTAACAATGATTCTTTTTTTGGTAACGTGGAATTAGAAGATTTATTCCAAGCAACTTCAGACTCAGACTTACTAATAGAGTTTACACATTTCTACGAAAAATCTGAAGGCACAAATAAATATCTTGCCTTAATTGCTGATCCACAAAATGAAAGTGTTGTTGCTGTTCCACTATTTTCGGAAACAGAGCTTTATACCTTAGGGAATACTATTCCCAGGCGATCTGATTACATCACTTATCTTTATGAAACTACAGCGAAAGTTGTCAAAATTAGGGGCTCAGAAGTAGAGTCACTTTATAAGCTTATTTGGGAACCCCTTGAAGAATATATTCATGGAAAGAAAAGGATACACTATTCAGTATCAGGCATCCTAAATCAAATCAATCTTGCTGCATTGTCCAGGGCAGATGGCCAGCTCATGATAGAAGATATCGATATGAGACAATATTCCAGTACTAAAAACCTCACAAAAAAAGGCAGACAACAAAAATACTCGACAGCTTTTCTTGCAGGTGGAATAAACTATGATGACAATATTCAAAACAATATCGAACACGACTTTTCGAGTTCAAATTCTACCGTCGAGCTCACATTGGATAGGGGACTGACTTCTGAAGCATGGCCTTATCTTTCTCAGACCAAGGTGGAGTGCGATCATATTTCTTCTGTACTAGAAGAATCAAATTTTTCGGTCAACTATCTAAGCGGCGCCACGGCCTCAGAAGAGCGCTTTAAGGAAATTCCAAAATCTGGAAATTCTTATCATCTAGTACATCTTGCTACCCATGGTTATTTTTTTCCAGATCCAAAAGGAAAGAATGATGCTTCCGATGATCTGTATCGGCTTGCTGAAGATCCTATGCTGCGTTCAGGACTAATATTTGCTGGTGCGAATAAAGCATGGATGCAAGAAGAGGTACTCACGAAGGAAGATGGTATACTTACTTCCTATGAGATTTCCAATATGGATCTTACGGGTACAGAGTTGGTTGTGTTATCTGCATGTGAGACGGGCTTAGGAGATATCTATGGAACTGAAGGGGTATATGGGCTGCAAAGGGCATTCAAAAAGGCTGGAGTGGCAAATCTAATAATGTCCTTGTGGAAAGTCCCAGATGAGGCCACTGCAGATTTTATGAAAGTCTTCTATGAGCTCTGGTTACAAGAAGGTCATGAGATGTCTATTGCTTTTCAGCAAGCACAAATTACTATGTCCAATAAATATGATTCTCCTTATTATTGGGCAGGATTCATTCTTGTAAACTAGCTGCAGAAGTCTTACCCATGCAAACTCTCATTGAGCTCTATAACCTTTGTGTTAGGCCTGGCTATAATTTTGCCTGATTGAGAATCTTGTATGTAGAGTATATATTCTTTCCCATTGAGTTCAGACCCTTTGACGATATTGTCTCCTTCGGCTACAACTTCTCCCTCCAAATTGATAGGTTCCTTATTATCATTGTATAAGGACACCTTAGCGGCCGCAGTAACATAGACTCCCGCAGCTATAGTACAACCATCGCCTAGAGAAATACCAGTACCTGCATTAGCACCCAACAAGCATTGCTC
>CAZPUF010000121.1:0-8793 GCA_964589705.1 uncultured Saprospiraceae bacterium
CCACCCACTCTGCCAGTTTCTTTCCTGTCTTTTCTTCTAGATTACTTATCATTTTTTCTACCATAGCTAAGCCTAAACTAATTTGTTTATAAATAAATGAACAAATATTTACATTTTCAAATCAATGTTTGAACATTAATGTTGCAACATGGTTAGTATAGGTAAATGAAATTAGAGGAAGCCATACAGCAAAAAACACCATTTAGATCTCAGAGAGAGAAGGCTATAGTCAATCTAATATATACACAGAATTGGGTGGCAGGTAAGATGAAGGACCATTTTGCGATGTTTGAGATTACGCCAAAGCAGTATAATATCCTCAGAATACTCAAAGGGGCACAAAGTCCGGTAAGCATAGCCTACATAAGAGCTCGGCTACTAGACAGATTATCTGATGTATCTAGAATTATAGACAGATTACAAAGCAGAGGCTTAGTAGACAAGAAGCCGTCTGATGTAGATAGACGATTGATCGATGTAAAACTAAGCTATGCTGGTGACGAGCTGGTTCAAAAAATAAGCAATGCTGAAAAAGGAGTAAGGGATATTATGTCTCGACTTACAGATGAGGATATCCATGTATTGAATGGCTTGCTTGAAAAGATAAGACAATAATTTTTTTAAATAAACACTATAATTTTTTACTAAAATGACAAGAGTATTATTTACCATTTTTCTAGCCTTAGCAGCTTTGACACTGTATGCACATAATGGACCACAGCATGGTGGGGAAGTTGACTTAGCAGCAAGTACTGTTGAGTGGGAAGGGAAGAAAGTAGTCGGTAAACACAATGGCATAATAGCCATAAAATCCGCTGACCTTCAATTCAATAATCACAAATTATCTGGAGGAAAAATAGTAATGGACATGACCTCTATTACATGCACAGATTTACCTGATGGTCCTGGTCGAAAATTAATTGGCCATTTGACTAGTGGTGATTTTTTCGAGACAGAAGCTCACCCTACTGCTACACTCGACATAACCAAAGTCATGGCAGGTGATGGTAATAACTATACTATACATGGAGACCTTACAATTAAAGGAATTACAAAACCAATATCTTTTGATGCATTAGTTTCTGCAAAGAATGCTTCTGCTGAAATTATGATAGACCGTACTATGTATAACATTAAGTATGGATCTGGCTCTTTCTTCAAAGGTCTTGGAGACAAAGCAATAGATAACGAATTCAAGTTGACTGTCAACTTGGTTATGAAATAATACAAATCATTCATCAAATACTATTAAAATGAAAAATTTACTTTTATTCACATCTGTATTAGCCCTTGGTTTATTACTGTCTTGTGAAAATGCACCTAAGGGTGAAAAGGCTGCAACAACAGCGGCTAAGGCCGTACCAACAAAAGCAGCATCGAAGTCATATAATGTTAGTGCTGGCAGCATGGTTAGTTGGTCTGGTTCTAAAATAGCTGGAACTCATACCGGCACACTTAATGTGACTAGTGGCAATATAGATGTAACTGGTGGAAAAGTTACTGGAGGCAAATTCATGATTGATATGAATAGCTTGAGTGTAACTGATCTGGAAGCGGGAAAAGGAAAAGAGAAATTAGAAGGTCATCTTAAGTCCAAAGACTTCTTCAATGTAGGAGCTAATCCAACAGCTACTTTTGAAATTACTTCTGCAACTGGAGGTAATGTAACTGGCAACCTCACTATGATGGGTGTCACTAAATCAGTCACATTCCCAGCTAGTATTAATGTTGGTGATCAAGGCGTATCTGTCTCAACACCAGACTTCACTATTAACAGAACTGACTTTGGTTTGAAATACGGTTCTGCTTCTTTCTTCAGCGACTTGAAGGACAAAGCAATAAATGATAACATAGGTCTTTCTATAAAATTGAAAGCTTCTTAAATTGGGCAATAGTTAAGTCAATATAAAAAGAGGCTCTTTCAATTTAATGAAGGAGCCTCTTATTTTTATCCTGCCTTAGAAGTTATTTTTATATCTTAGTAAAAGCAGATTTGTATTCTTTGTTGTCACTATCCAGTGCATTGATGATATAAAAACCAGCGTCCAGCAGGCTTACGTCCAACTCATCACCTGGTCTCAATGTGCTAATAACTCTTATTCCCTGAGCATCTATTACATCCAATTTGGCAAATTGTATGTCACTATTAATATGTATGTGATTAGTTGCCGGATTTGGATATACAGTAAAGTCATCTATATCATCCACATCGTCAGTACTCGTTGTCTGAGATAACATAAGGTTATCTAACATAACAACATCATAGTCTAAGAAATCTGGAGAAAACAAATCAGAACCTGATTGAGTCACAAATCTCAATTCTATCGCACCCATATAATCACTTGGCAAACCCACGATATGATTTTCCAATTCGCCTTCAGTTTGACCAAGTATGACCTCTGAGTAAACAACGTCTTCATTATCATCTCTTACCAGTACTTGTAATGATGAGGATGCATCTGAGACAAAATCACTCAGGTCATTTCTGTATTGCACTAAGTCAAATGAAAGTGCAGGTGTACTCACTCCAGTGGCATCAACACAGCCACGAATGATTGCAGTGATAGGACTAAAGATCGATGGTTCACCTTGGAAATTGCGTTCTGCTTCAAAACAAAGTGGCTCATCAACATCTTCAAAAAATCCTGACGTAAAGAAAACAGAACTATTTTCAAAATTTGTCAAGAAATCTAAGCTATTGGAATTCAGTTGAAGCCCTCTTGCTAAATCAGCAAATTCATTGAATTCATTTAAATATCCTAGTTCAATGGGTTCTGAATACTGAATTTCACCAAAGTCGATATTATTGTCCATATCAGGATCAGCATCATAAGAGATACTAGCCTGTAAATCTGTAGATTGTTGTGGTTCAAAATTAATTGCGATATCGTAGATACGCGATGCACGTGAAAATAGAGGACGATCTAAGACCACATTCTCAATATGGATTAAATCCCCATAAGCTTCTTCCAGTACTAAATCGAAACTGCTCCCTGCACTAAGAGTGTTACAACTATTATTTCTGACTCTATACGTGACATGTATACTATCTGAAAAGCACGGACTTGCCTCTAAGTCAAAGGACAATTCCAAATCGTCACTCTCAAACTCATTCACAATAAAAATTGCTAAGTCTTCCTCTACCCCGACATTATTAGGAATATCTCTTAATTCGACATCTACAAATATGAAATCATCATCCAATTCAATAAGGGAATCAAGCACTAATTCTAAAGATTCACCTGGCAATATATCATCTACAATAGGAATTCTGTCAACAAGTGCAAAATCTTTTAAAATTGCGATATTTCCGCCCTGACCACCGACATATGGCATTACACCGTCATTGGATACTGTAATCTCGAGCGATGCAAATCCATCTGTGCCGCAAACAATATCAAAACCATTTGTGAATATAGATAGTCTGACATCGTCACCACCACCTTGTATAGTTGGCAACCCAACAGCAGCCCATGCTTGCTGGATATCTTCAATGATGGCCATATCTCCTCCAAAAAATTCTTCTGCTGCTTCTATTGAAGCTGTATAGTAGTCATTATAGCCTGAGGATTCTGTCAAGTAATGTCTGTTGACAAAAAAGAGAAATTTTGCAGCTTCTTCTATGCCTATCCCATTAACATCGTACGGTACTTCACCATTAGCTATACCAGACCCTCCATCAGACAATAGAACATAAAATAGATTTCCAATAGCACTATTGGTGTGCACACCGCCTCCATCCATCCAATACTCTCCTCTATAATAAGCAGGGTTTTGTACAGAATTAGGATCATCCATTACCCTGAATTGGGGGAGGTCGTCTCGTAACTGGAAAGAATGTCCTAAATTCCATGAAAAGTTTTCCCTATCTCCAATCCACTCCATATACTGACCCAAAACATCAGCCATGCTTTCGTTGATGGCACCTGATTCATCTGCGTATATTAACTCTGAAGTGAAATCTATTATACCATGCATAAATTCGTGTGCTAAGACTTCATACGTAGTAAGTGGCCCATGATTACAATCACCATTTCCAAAATTGGCAAACTGGCCATCCCAGAATGCATTGATAAAGTCCGCACCATCGTTCGCATGAACAATCACATTAAATGATCTATCCTCGTTATCCAGACCGGTCCAAGCAAATTCTTCTATGAGTTCATCATACAACTCAGACGTCAGGTATAATGCATCAACCGCCACTTCGTTCTGATCTTCGTTCGTCAAATCAAAAAAGCTAGAATTGCTTGTAAAATTTTCCAATGACTCGTCCGTCACATTTATCCCATTATCTCCTCTTGTTGGATCATGCAACTCAAACCTCTCTGGACTTATAGAATCCACAGTAATCGATTGCTCTCCATAATACTTTGTAACACCTCGACCAGGTACACCATTTCCATGATGACGTGTGATCCGTTTAATTACATAGCCTGTGTGTGCATCTACTAAGTAAACATATGCATCCAAGGGTTGTATACTATGTAACTCAATTTCATATGCCAATCTATAAGCACCAGTAAATGATGTCACAGACTTATCTACAATAACAAGTTCAGGGATGGGTACTTTATTATTTGGATTGCGGCTCTTTACTTGCCAAGAGTAGAGACTGGCCTGCATATCATTCATTGCATAATCAAGTGCTTCTGATGGTGTGAGTGTAGGTGTCACTTCCATATCTATCTTAGGTAAGATCTTTCCGTTAGCGTATTTAACCTTTCCATTCTTTTCGTGTATCACATAGCTGGCTCCAAATATTTTGATCTCTTGATGATACTGCTTGTATCTGTAGTGTATAGTTCCATTCATACCCGCTTGCTCTGAGGTCATGACAAAATTATCATGTTCAGATAATCCCATTTGGGTCTTGTGATCATCAAAGAAAGTCGCAGCGCTGCCATCATAGTTGTCCGGAATGAAGTGGGCAAACTGCGAACTAAGAGAATTTTTGGAAGTTGTTATTTGCTGTGCAATGAGATTAGAGCACATTAGCAATAGTAATAGAGTTGTTCTTATCATACTGTGAGTTTATTAAGTTATTAGTTTTCTAAAAATGGGGAAAAAATCTGAGATGAGATGCATACAACATCTTCAATACTTAAAAATGTCACGAATTACAATTCGATGAGCTGAGATTTAAAAAAAATATTAGCAACTTAATATTTTGCTAACATTAATAGAAGAAATCTAAGACTAGTCTATTTTGATAAAAACTACTTGATGTTCATGGTCATCCTTGTCGACAGCAGTCAAAATATAAAAACCAGCATCTAGGATACTGATATCTATCTGTGAAGTAGCGATAGGTTGCTTTATAATAGGGATGCCTTGAGCTGTGCTTATGACCACATCTGTAAAGTCACTGTTCTGTTCTATATTGATAACACCAGTCGTGGGGTTTGGATAGATTGATATTTCTTTGGGTTGTTTGTAATCAGAAGTACTAATAGTATTCATCAAAGACAAATTATCCAGCATGACTACATCAAAATCCAACATATCGAAAGTTGGAGAAATGTTCCCAGATTGTGTGACGAATCTCATTTCTATCTCGCCTTTAAAGGCTGGCAAATTATACTGATGATTAATTCTCTCTCCTTCTGGCTGCCCTATTATTATATCAGAAAGTATAATGTCATCATTCTCCTTGAGTATTAACTGAAGTCCTGCCGTCTTATCACTAACAAATTCATGGTTTTCATTCCTAAATTGTATCAGATCAAATGATAGGACAGATTCATCCGCTTCTATACATCCTTTTATAACTGCTGTAAGGGTTCCATTCAAGGTATTCTCAATAAAATATCTTTCTGGCAATCTGCACATTTCATCATTAACTACTTGGTTATAATTTGAAGTAAAGAATACAGTGTTATCCTGATATGCTGTCAGTCGATTATCACGCAAATTGACTATAGATAATTTTTGAGTCAATTCAGCTTCGTTTGTAAATTCATTTTTGTATCCAATTTTCATGGGTGACAGATATTGAATTACCTCACTCGCCATATTATTGATAGTGTTTGGATCATTAGGATATATCAACTCCGCTTCTGCTGTTATTGAATTCACCACTTCAAGGTCCAACATCCTGATGTATTCAACTGTCTCTTCCGGCAACAAGACTTTATCTAATACAATTGATTCGTGAAAGAGCACCTCATGGTGTTGGTTAGTAAGGATTATCTCGAATTGGCTACCTGTTTCCACACTAATGCAGCTCTGATTTGTTACATTAAAATTGACATCTATCTTCTCGACAAAGCAAGTACTAGCATTGAATTCCATACCCAAACTCAAGTCATTATCTACATGCTCCAAAACTGGTATCTCAACCCACCCTATAGTTTTGCCTCTGTTATCCGGAATGTATAACAAGTTGACTTGAAGAGAAACGCCACTATCATCAATTCTTAAAATTGAGTCCACTTGTATAGTAGCAACCTCACCTGACATTAAGTCTATATCCAATGGAACAGTAGTGATTATCTCTCGGTCTTTGCTGATACTAATGACCCCACCTAAATCAGCCAGATAAGGAAGCTTGCCTTCATTCTCTATTGTCAGTTCAAGTGAGGCATAACTAGAAATGCCACAAATCTCCTGGACTTCATTCAAAGACAAGGAGATTTTGTAAAAGGCTTCCTCCACATTTTGGTTTGGCAAACCTACTGCCCCCCAGGCATTTTTGAGATTCTCTATTAGTACAGGATCTTCACCGAAGTACTCTTCGGCAGCAAGTAGTGACAAATTGTAGTAATCATTATAATCCGAAGATCGGGTCAAGTAATGCCTATTGGTAAAAAACAAAAACTTTGCTGCTTCTTCTATTCCAATCCCATCTATAGAATATATCTCCCCGTTAGCTTCTACTTCTCCCCCTTCAGATAGTAGAACAAAAAATAGGTTACCGACCGCACTGTTAGAATGTACGTAACCTCCATCCAGCCAATACAACCCTTTATAATAAGCAGGATTTCTGACGGCATTTGGGTCGTCCATAACCCTAAGAGGTGTCAGCCCTTCCTCATTTTGGAAAGAGTTTCCGAAAGCCCAAGAAAAATTTTCTCGATCCTTAACCCACTCCATGTATTGCCCAAGAATATCTGACAAACTCTCATTAATAGCTCCTGGCTCATCTGCATATATCAGATTAGATGTATTGTCTATTATTCCATGCATAAACTCATGCGCCAGGATCTCATGCGTAGTCAGGGGTCCATGATTGCAATCTCCATCACCGAAATGAGCATGCTCTCCATCCCAAAACGCATTGACCAAATCCTCTCCACCTCTTGCATGTACTATGACATTTAATGAACCATCTTCATTATCCAAACCCAACCAATCAAATGCTTCTTTGAGCTCATCATATAGCGTACTCGTCAAGTACATCGCATCCAAAGCAACTTCATCTTGTAATTCATTAGTCAAGTCGAAGTATTTTGATTCATTTGTAAACACTTCATAATTTGAGTTTGTGATACTTATTCCATTTTCTCCCCTAGTGGAATCGTGCAAAACAAATTCTGATGGAGAAATAGAATCGACAATAATATCCCTCTCACCATAGTATTTCGTTAGTCCTTTGCCTGGCACAGCATGGCTATGATGCTTATTAATCTTCTTTATTACCTCACCTGTATGTGCATCTATAAGATAGGTATATGCCTTAAAAGGCCTTTCACTATGTAAATCGAAAGCATAAGCCAGCTTATACAATCCTGTAAATGAAGTAACCGACTTATCTACTATGACCAACTCTGGCTGTGGTCGTTTCTTTTTATTTACATTAATAGGGTAATGGATTTCCCAGGCATATATGGCAGCCTGCATATCATTTTGAGCATAGGTAATTGCTTGTACGGGAGTCAGTGAAGGTTTAATATCAATATCGATTTGGGGTAATATCTTACCATTCGCGGATCTTACAGACCCAGCACTTTCATGTATGACATAGCTGGCACCAAAAATTCTAATCCCTTTGTGGTACTGATTATAGCGATAATGACTAAACCCATTAAGTCCTTCACTTGCTGATTGTAATTTGAATTCATCATCTGATGTAATACCAATTTCGGATTCTAAGCTTTCGAAAAAGGAGGCTGCATTGCCAGTATAATCTTCAGCGTTATAGTGAGTAAACCTTTGATAATATGTACTAGCTGAGAACTGATTGACTTCTTGAGCCATCAATGAATTACACACCAATACTAGTATAATTATGGGTCTAAGCACAATCATATATCAGAAGTAAGTAGTTTTTATTATGCGCTAAAAATGGATAAAAAGAATTGCGCATTTGAAGAATGTAAATGCCATTTGGTGACATTTCGACAGAATATTATTCTAACTAATCGATTTATACAGTGCAATTATCTCTCCATTCTAGCAATATGCCCTATCCAATTTCTACAATCATAGGACTATGGTCTGATAAATTCTGCTCACGCCACTCATGGATATAGTAGCAATCCTTGATGACTGGTATGAGGTCTTTGGATACGTAACTATGGTCATATCTGTACCCATTACCTTGGTGGCTGTACCATGAATACTCTCTGACATCACCGTGTATATTTCTGAAAGCATCTGTATAGCCATGTGATTCGAGCACTTTCAGTTTGTCTTCATACCAAAATGAATTGCCCTTCTGATCTATGCCGTTTTTACCCGAATTAAAGTCTCCAGCCATAATAGAAGGTGTCGATTCTTGAGCCTTTTCGATCAGAAAATCAAAGAGCACATGCTTTTTCTTATGTGGCAGATACATCCCGTATACATCAA
>CAZPUF010000122.1:0-8771 GCA_964589705.1 uncultured Saprospiraceae bacterium
CTATCATCTTGTATATAGATTTACCAACAATAAAGGCGAAGCAACACCTTACATCTAAAAGAAGTCAAATATTGAAGCACGAAATAAATAAAACGAAACAAAAAGTGATGATTATTTCTAGCTACCTAGTAATGATACTCATTCTTCTCTCATGCAACCAAAAACAACAGGAAACATGTAAATATCAAGCGTATTATAACGAGGTGACAAATGCCCTAACCGAAAAGCACTCAAACAATAATTGGACAAAAGCAAATGAATTATTCAAATCAGCTTTCAAAAAGGTAAAAACGCCTTTTGGAAAAGACTTAGAGGAAGCTTTAGAGATTTCAATAAAATTAAAAGATGAACACCAGACACAAGTTATCACCGTAAAACTTCTTCGTGGAGGAATCCCAATAGAACACTTCAATAAATACTCTTCAATACTAAAACAAAATTGGTGGAAGAAAATCGACCATGCCAAAATAGAAAACGAATACAAAAGAAACTTCAATCAAGAACTGCTAAATGATTTAATATCATTAAGAACTAAAGATTCCCTTTTTAATGTGGAATACCACAAATTCAGGAAAGGTGAATTGCATTTAGAGTTAGATTACTTGTTGGAGAAATCAAAAGGAATATATAATGAGTTTAAGGAATTAGTTGATACCCATGGATTTCCCTCTGAAATAAATACAGGATATTTTTATAGAAATGGTAAAATCCAAAATTTACCAACGCAAGTAGTGTTAATTCATATTCATCAACTTGGTGAACCAATTATAAAGAATGAATTCACTTTTGAAGAACTGGTTTGCAATGGCCATATGACAGAATTTGATTATGATCAGCTAATAAAGACGATGAGCATTGGAGGAGAAAAAGGAATTGAATACGAAATGAAATTATTTTACAAACAATATAAAAACTATGACTAATGGCTTTTGAGTAAGCAATATGATTTGTTTTAACACTAGCTTTAATAGGTTATACTCTCCTTCTAAATAACTTTCCAAATAAAACAATTCCAAAGCAAGCTACCAAAACAATAATAGAGCGATCAAATCCAAACATCCATTCATTTGGAATCTTTTGATAATAGAACCCCAAAAGCAATAATTCACCGACCACTATAGATAATACACTAAATAATGGGGCCACCCCACCCCCGCGCAATGTAACGAAGGTAACTGGAAATAATACCGCCAAACCACCAAAGGACAAGCGGCCCATATCATCTATCGTATCAAAAGGTTGTGATGCAATCAATAAACCAACACAGGCAAAGATGACGACCCATACCCGACCTATGAAGACTTGCTGCTCCAGATCTATCTTTTCTCGAAAAGGCAATACAAAGTCTCTGGTAACTATCGTACTCAATGCTAAAAGTTGAGAATCCAAAGTAGACATAAAAGCCGCCAAAGCGCCTGTCATCACCAAGCCCGCAAACCACTCTGGACTATGTGCTGCCAGCATCTTAGGCAATATTTGATCTGTAGCTTTTCCTGTTAAGTCTGGAAAAGTCAAATGTCCTAATACACCTATGATGACCGGAAGTATAGATATAAATAAAGGAATCAATCCATACAACAGCGCAGATTTCTTTAAGGTGGATATATCCTTCGCAATATAGAATCGCATAAATATCTGAGGAAACATCGGAATACAAAAGATCCAAAAAATTAATAGACTAAACCACTTTTTTGGTGGGAACGCATTTCCTGTACCTTCTCTGGAAAATAGGTCCGGTTGTAATTCATAGACACTTGCATGTGCGGCTGTCAATCCGCCCAAGCTATTGGCAATAACCACGACAGCAACAAACATCAAAAATATCATGAGCAGTCCCTGTTTCAAATCCGTCTTGGCAACGCTTTTCATGCCTCCTATCCACACATACGCAATCGTAAACAAAGTAAGCAGCGTCGCGCCCCAGATATAGGGAATTGCTCCCTGAGTAATATTTTCCAAAATATAACCTGCGCCAATAATCTGCAGCGCCAGATACGGAAATGTAAATAAGAGCATGATACCCGCATAGGTCCAGCGAAGCACCTTACTTCCGGTTTGATGATAGATTAATTCAGCAGGTGTAATTAATCCGTGTTCTTTTCCGAGTGACCAAATTTTTGTTCCTAATATGTAAAAGGAGATACATGCAAAACCCGTCCCTAACGCCATCATGACATAGTGGGCATACCCCACCCGATATCCAGCACCCGCAAAACCCAAAAAGTAAAAGGCACTAAAGTTCGTCGCCAATATTGTAAAAAATAAAGCCCAGGTGCCTAAGCCTCTATTGGCAAGAAAATACCCTTCAGGACTTTTGGCATTGGTGGACGTACCACTTAAGCTGCCAAGAAAGACAATAGTGATATAGGCAATGAGAATAAAGTATATCATTCCTTCCAATACTTCTTAGCGAATAAATAAAATGCTACAATAAATAATAAGTGAACAAAAGCAAACCATGCTATCCATTTAGGGAATCCTAGCACACCAACATCTCCCGCCCAACTCATGAATAGATAATCCTGAGAAAGCAGAAAAATAGATACAAAAAGAGTTATCCAAAGGATTGGCTGCTTATGCTTCATTTAATTAATTTGTTACAACATGATTATAGGATGACAAGATAGACAAGATTAAGAAATCGAAACAACTGTCTTAGCTCAAAATCATGGCCATCTTAGTATCTTAGATATCAGATACTTACAATTTGATTCAAACTAGAATTTACTTAGGAACATATAGATATGAGAAAAGTATCTATATTGACAATCTGGAGTTTCAAACCATACCTACCAGACAGTCATTAAATTAAAAGCCAATTTATTGAGTTTATTTGTGGACAGGATTCACTTGTTTGGCGTTTCTGATTTCGGAATTATCTGACAAGCAGATGCAGGCTTCAAGAAGCACAAAAAAATTACGATGCTCTAATATGACTAAATACTTCCTTATACTCCTATTATCTTCCCAGTTCCTATCTTGTAAGGAACAAACAAAAATTGTAACCCTTAAAGAATCTACAATCCCAACATCAAAAATTGGCAATTATGTCTCAGAGATTTACCATCAGATTTGGAACGTCTTTCAAGACAGCAAAGGTCACTATTGGTTCGGCAGCAATGGAAATGGACTTTACTATTACGATGGAGAATCTCTTACCTTATTTACCACACATGATGGTCTCACAGATAATAGCATCAGAGGCATCCAGGAAGATAACCAAGGATATATCTATATAGAAACACCCTACGGTGTGAGCAAATTCGATGGGACTTCATTTGCGTCCCTAGACCTTATATCCTCGCCGGACAACGAATGGAAACTAGAGCCTGATGACTTGTGGTTTAACTGTAATGGTAATGCCAATCATGTATATAGGTATGATGGCGAAAAATTCTACGAACTAGCTCTGCCAAAGCAAAACATCGAAGATAGTCTGGGCATCTATGAGGAAGCCTTAACGTATAGCCCATATACTGTATTCGGCATAGACAAAGACAAGTCAGGTCATCTTTGGTTAGGCACTGTAATCGCTGGTGCCTTTCGTTTTGACGGAGAGTCATTTTTATGGATTGGAGACAAAGAAATCTCAAGATTGCCTGACGGTCGTGAGCCAGGGGTTCGCTCCATGCTACAAGACAGGGATGGATATATGTGGTTGAGTAATTTTAAAAGCAAATACACGATAGACACCAAATCTCCAAGAGGATATACAAAACTAAAAGCAGTAGACATACCTGACCATATTGCGAAGGATAAATTGCTTTACTTTAATTCTGGACTTATAGACAGTGATGGTAACCTGTGGATGACAACCTACGGTGGTGGTGTATGGAAGTATGATGGACGGACACTCTCCAATACAGAAATCAAAAATAAACATGAAATGGTGTTACTCATTTCCATATACCAAGATAATAAAGGTACCATTTGGTTAGGGACTAACAATGATGGCGTATACAGACAAAGTGGAGATGGCTTTGAGAAATTTGTGTTGGATAATTAGAGAAAATCATAAAATAGAAGCTGCTATGCTTTAGCCAACATTTGAAAGAATAAACAATCAATATTCTGCGATATGGAGCTTTTGCAGAATATTTGACATCCTTAGGTGCTTGCTTAGACAAAAGAACAACATTTACGCTTGATATTACAAGAAATTTTAATGTAAATCTTAGCTTTGCTACTTAATTATATTATTCAACATTTTAACAACTAATATTACGTTATGAAAATCCAAAATTTATTTTTATTCCTACTACTAGCACTAAGTTTTACAATAGTTTCATGTGGTGGAGATGATGATGTAGAAGATGGTTGTGTTTTATGCACGCTTGAAATTCCATTATTAGCAGATTGCGATGTTACTGTATGTGAAGATGGATCTACTACTTCTGAAGGAGGAGACGTTGCATGTGTTTCTGCAGAAGCGATTTTACTAGGTACAGGAAATACACAAGATGGCATAGTTACTGAGTTAGAGGCACTAGGCTTTAATTGTAATAACTAATATCTTTAGTTACTTTCGAAAGACAAAAGACCTCATCCTCTGGATGGGGTTTTTTTTTGTGCAAACCTTTCTCTTAGCCATAATTTGATCAGCTGTTGCTTTCATTTCATTCATAATTCTATACAATATTCAGCCATTCCAGTATCATGGGGAATAGATACCTTAGATACCGACAACTATAAAATTACCTCTGCTTTGCCACTCATCTTAGAGGAAGACTCGTATGATAATCTGTAAATGAGGTGCATGGGATTAATTGTATTTAGTTTCAAAAATCAACAAGCAGTATCTCATTCATAATTCAACAATTAGCATAGACACAATTTAAATCGCTCAACTCAAAAATTACAAATCATCATAGGCTACACATGACATTTCCTTGCCAATTTCTTCATTGACCCTAGACAATTAATCCATCTAGTCGCATCAAGAATTTACTTTGTGTATATTTAATATAACAATGGCCTGATCATCAAAAGTAGCCTACCCTATTCCAGAACAATAAATCTACTACTATGAAGTCTTTATTATTCTTCGTCGTATTCCTGCTAGCCATCCTTAATCTTAAAGGTCAAATACAAAACGGAGAATTTGACGCTTGGACAAGAATTGATACTTCCGGTCAGCCTTATGACGATCTGTTATATTGGGACACCAACAACGAAGGCTTAGGCAATGGGCTTGCTACAACTCCCAATATTAGGATTCAAGAAGGCACCGACAACGGCGTAGCCATCACAACAAATTATATGTTCATAGATGCAATCAGTAGTGGAAGAATTTATCAAACAATAAGTACGGATAGATTAATAGATATTGACTATTTATCTAAATGTGATAGCATATATGAGAACGGTGCTTGTGTCGTCAATATCTATGACGATGAGATGCAATTGGTATATACTGATAGTCTCAAAACCAAACAAGCTGATTTCACGATGAGACGAATCAGTTTATCAGATTTACCAAATCTGGATAGTGATTTGATTACCATAGAATTCGAAGCGGCTGGCACCATTAGTGTATTTAATCCAATACAAGGGTATGCTGAATTTTTGCTGCTCAATGTTAATGCTAATTACATATCTAGCACCACCCATACCTCACCGCCCACTATCGCGGCATTCCCCAATCCATTTGATTCGCATATCAATATCCTTCACAATCATAATGAAACTATGCCTTATGTATTATTCAATGCGGAGGGCCGTCTCCTCAAGCAAGGTAATGAATCCATTATTAATACGAGAGATCTTATAAGTGGGGCTTACTTTATTCAATTTCAAACAGAAAATGGAATAATAACCAAACAAGTCAGTAAGCGATAATGCAAAACCTTTAACCACTTAGAAGAAAACAAATAACACAGAGAAGACAATCGCTATAACTATCGGCTCAATGAACAATGTTACATCGAATAGATGAAAACGATTTAATTCATTATCTTACAACTATAAATAGGTTATGATAAAGATTGCCAACATTATTACACTAGTACTTGCACTTACTTTTTTTCTAGGTTGTGAAGATCCTTGTGAAAATATTTCTTGCCTCAATGACGGCATTTGTATTAGTGGTGATTGTGACTGCCTTTTAGGATTTGAGGGATCGACTTGTGAAACTGATTCCAGAGATAAATTTTTAGGGTTTTATCTGTATGCTTCTGGGACTTGCACCAACTTTGCTGCAAGCTTGGAACTTATAGCTAACTCTGAGAATAATACTGGTATGATAATTATCTCACCAAGTTCAACTAGTGATACTATTCAAACTCCGGTTAGTCTTGAATCTGAGAATTCATTCATTACAAATGGAGGCCTTCTAACTGGTGTTTTTGCTGATAATACAATTACATTATCCGGTTTTGGCTGCGATGATATCTATTTCAAGCAATAGCATCGAGGATGTCTTTTAGAACTTTTTTTTAATTCATGTTTTTAGCTATAGAATATGAAATCAATATAACAACCACAATACTATCTGTGGCACTTCAATGACCTTGGGTTGTAAGCCTAAAAGTAAACTCATGGAAAAGAAAGACTAGGAAATTATATTAGATGGTGATTTTTATATTGAATGATTTGATTCGATAAGGATTCAGTTGATTGCACCATTAAATGAGGTCATTAATTATACAAACTAAAACTATCATGAGCAAACACCTTACAACCCTTGCGCTTCTGACTTTAATTCATGTGACTACAGCTATAGGTCAAGACAGATGGACACCAGAGAATATAATTCAGTATAAAAACATCAGTCAGGTCGACCTTTCACCAGATGCCAAACATGTAGCCTATACGGTTAGGGAAGCAAACGTAGAAGGTGAAAATTCAGAATATGTCTCGCAAATTTGGTTAGCTACATCTGATGGTACTTCTAATATACAATACACCTATGGAGAAAAATCATCCACCGCTCCCCAATTTTCTCCTGATGGCAGTGCGCTTGCTTTTCTGTCCAATAGGTCAGAGGACAAAAACCAACTTTATATAATGAGAGTCGCTGGTGGTGAGGCTAAGAAAGTTACAAATCAAAAAAAAGGAATCAGTGCCTTTAAATGGTCTCCCGATGGTAACCACATCGCCTTCATGATGAGTGATGTAGATACTGAGGAAGACGAAAAAAAGAAAAAAGAAAAAAGAGATGTTATCATTGTCGATGACAATTATAAATACAATCATATATATACGGTCGCTATCAACATTGACAGTACACCTGTCAAACAGATAACAGCAGGAGATTTTTCCGTCACCTCCTTTGACTGGTCACCGGATGGTAATCAAATAGTCTTTGCCCATTCACCGGACCCGACAATTAATACAAGATTTACTAACATGGACATTTCCCTGGTTCCCGCAGATAGTGGAGCCGTCAGGTCACTCGTCAAACGACCGGGAGTAGATAAGGAACCACTATTTTCACCAGATGGAAAGACAATAGTATTTACCTCACACGGCGGTCAACCCGAGGCCGTTGGCTTATCTGACATATACAGTATCAAAATCACTGGAGGCACGCCACAAGCCTGGCCACATACGCCTGACAGGAATGCAACAGTTATAGCTTGGAGTGAAGATAGAAATCATGTGTATGCTCAGGAAACTGCCAAAACCTCAGTTACCTTATATAAAATACCAGTTGGTCATAAGAACAATCCACTTTACAATAATCTTACACCTTCTGAAGGAACCAGTAGTAGTTTTTCTGTCGTCGATGACAAACTAGCCTATGTCTATGAATCACCCAATGAACCAGAAGAATTATTTGTTTCTAATCTTGATGGTAAGGACAAAAGAAAGTTAAGTGAGGTCAACAAGGACTTTAATCTAGCTTCTTTGGGAAAGACAGAACTGATCTCATGGACCTCGTCAGATGACTTGGAAATAGAAGGACTGGTTACTTATCCTGCAGATTATAAAAAAGGAAATAAATATCCTGTTGTTCTTCAGATACATGGAGGCCCAGGTGGTGTATTTACAAAAGGATTTATAGGACAACCAAGTATTTATATTCCTCAGCTATTCGCTCAGGAAGGATATATTGTACTACGACCAAACCCCAGAGGCAGTCGTGGATATGGCAAAGAATTTCGATATGCTAATGTTCAAGATTGGGGCTATGGAGACTACCAAGATCTGATAACTGGCGTAGATCATATTATCGAATTAGGTATCGCTGATAAAAACAAACAGTATGTAATGGGGTGGAGTTATGGAGGATATATGACCAGCTGGGTTGTAACCCAAACAGACCGTTTCCAGGCGGCAAGTATGGGTGCCGGACTACCAAATCTAATCAGTATGACAACCACCACAGATATTGGTGTCTATCTTACTTCCCATATGGGCAATGAAAACTTCTGGGACAATTATGAACTCTACGAAAAGCACTCTCCAATATATCATTTTCACAAGGTAGTCACCCCTACTCAAGTGCTGCATGGATCAAATGACTTAAGAGTGCCTTTTACACAGGGCCAGGAATTCTACAATGCGCTTAAGATGAAAGGGGTGGATACGGAAATGATTGTCTATCCTCGAACGCCGCACGGTCCACGCGAACCAAAACTCCTTATGGATGTAACGCCACGCATCTTAGCCTGGTTTAAGAAAAATACTGAATAGACCATTAAAGCTACACGATTTTTTAAGCTCTAATTGATCGGATGCAGCGTTGGAATAAATAGATATATAAAAACAATTCTTTTCCCAGTCCAAATCTAATGGTCTACTACACTAAATTCAAATGTTCCAAATAT
>CAZPUF010000123.1:0-8763 GCA_964589705.1 uncultured Saprospiraceae bacterium
CATCTTGATACTGAAATATTTGTCTTAAATAGGTTGAAATGTAATCGAGGAATCTCAATTGTAACTAGACATTAAGTAACTTAGCAATATGAGAAAATCTAATCTTCTATCAGTACTTGTGATTATTCTATTAGGCTTCATGCTAGGATGTCAACAACAACAGGAACAATCTGCATCTAACGAAGTCAGAATTCCTGGAGCATATAAGGCGCTAAATCTCTGGAATTATACCAGAGCATATCCAAATCATGATATCCCTAATGAGGGATATGGCTTAGCTTTCGATCATCATCAGAAGCAATTCCTAGAGAAAACAAGAAATCCCAATAACGGCATAGAAGCTAAAGGTCCTTTAAATACTACAGGACGTACACTTACTATTGCTGTCAATCCTCAAGCACCTAATACGATATATGCAGGATCAGCCAGTGGAGGGCTTTGGAGAAGTCGAAATTTAGGTTTAGGCATATCATGGGAATATGTAGAAACCGGTTTTCCCATTCTCGGTGTTAGTACAATTGAATTTGCCCCTCAAGATAGTATGGTAATGTATATCGGTACTGGGGAAGTATATAATTATGCAGATACAGGGACAGATGGAGCTTCAAGAAGGACAAGAGGATCTTATGGTTTCGGCATATTGAAGTCAGAAGATGGCGGCATTAGTTGGGAGAAAAGTCTTGACTGGACTTACCAACAACAAAGAGGTGTATGGATGATTAAGGTATCTCCACTTAATCCAAGTATAGTGTATGCTGCTACTACTAATGGAATATACAAGTCAATTGATGCTGGTGATACTTGGGAGTTAGTTTTTGAAAAATTGATGGGGACAGATATTGATATAGATCCACGAGATGATAATAGACTTGTTGCCGGTTTTGGAAATCTTGGATCTACTGGTCGTGGATTGTTCTATTCTAATGATGGCGGTACAACTTGGACTCAGGTTGGTGCTCATGATGACTTTCAGGGCAAAATTCTTATTGCCAGAGATATACTTCAACCAGATATTATCTATGCATCCGTAGGTAATGGGTTTGGCTTTAGTGATGGTGATACGCAATTATTAAAATCCGAAGATGGTGGCCTCTCATTTTCGTTAATCAATAGATTTGATTATTCAAGATGGCAAGGATGGTTTGCTCATGATATAGCGGTCGATCCATTTAATTCTGATAATATAATGGCTGTTGGAATTGGTGTACACAAGAGTACTGATGGTGGAATAAACCTTAATGATGAAGTAAGAACAGGTGTCACAGGTGGTACACCTCCTATAGAAGGTCCTGATGGACCTAGTGACTATGTGCATTCTGATAATCACTTTGTGATGTATCACCCAACAATAGAGGATTTAATCATGATTGGGTCTGATGGAGGAGTTTTTCTATCTTTTGATAATGGTGAAAATTATAGGTCTGCGAATGGAGGTATGCAAACCACTCAATTCTATAACGGATTTAGTGTATCCCATACTAATGGAGACTTCGCTTTAGGAGGACTTCAGGATAATAGCACAGTAGTATTTAGAGGCGATGGCGAATGGCAAAGAGCTGCTGGCGGAGATGGTAGCTGGACAGCTATTAATCAGATCGATAACGAATATGCATATGCGTCAGCCCAAAATTTAGTTATTTTCAGGTCTACTAATAACGCAGTATCCTTTAATGAAAGAATTTCTCCAGATCTCACTGGTGACAGTCCTTTATTTATAAGTCCGTATGTGATTAGTGATAGTGATCCAGACATATTATATGCAGGTGCGATGAATGTCTACAAATCTACTAATAGAGGAGATAGTTGGCAGACAACTAATAGTGGTGCATTTATAGATTCAGGTAATCCTGTATTCGCTATGGACGTACATACAGAATTTACGGATATAGTCTATGTAGCTACTGCTCCTGTAGTCGGTAGTCCTAATGTCCTCTCAACTTTTGATGGGGGAGATACCTGGCAATCTGGAAATACGGGATTACCAAATAGAGTACCAAATGATATAGTGATGACAAACGAAAATCCTGATGTTGCATATATAGCCTTCAGTGGATTTGGTACTCAACATCTATTTAGAACGACAGACAGAGGACAGAATTGGTTAGCCGTTGACACTAATTTACCAGACGTTCCTGGTAATGCTATTGCAATTGATGAAGCCTCTGGTATTATCTACTATGGAACTGATATTGCTGTGTATTCTGCAGCATATAAGGATGAGACTGGAGAACTTATAGATCAGCCAGAGTGGATATTATATAATGAAGGAATGCCATTAGCTGCAATTACACTTGATCTAAAAATATCTCCAAGTGATGATAAGTTGTGGATTGTAACGCATGGTAATGGAACTTATACAGGTGACTTAATACGCGGGTCTTTTACTTCCACTCAAAATGTTTCTGCAAAGGCCGAATTTATTATTGGTCCTAACCCAGCAACAGACCAGATTTTTATTACAAAAATCGACAGCGAACTCATAGACTGGAAATTAAGGTCAGTGTCCGGAGAATTGTTGCTCAATGGAGATTCAAAGCAAATAGATGTTTCTTTCTTAATCTCTGGAACGTACATATTGGAAGTAAGAACATCTAATGGTTCTGGATCGAAAAAGGTACTCATTCGCTAGTACTCAAATGTTGAGTACATCAGACATTTTATAGATACCTTTCTTGCCAGCAATGTATTCTGCAGCGAGTACTGCTCCGAGAGCGAAGCCTTCTCTAGAGAAGGCTTCATGTCTTATAGTAATTGCATCTATATCTGTTAGATATTCTATTTCATGCATCCCTTTGACATCAGCCTCCCTAATTGATGTAATTGGAATGTCCTGATCTGTGATGTCTTTATTTATATCTCTTTTCCAGTTCTTAATGATATCATGGTTACTGATAATTTGTTCAGCCAAGGTGATCGCAGTGCCACTCGGGGCATCTAGTTTCGTGATATGATGAGACTCTGTGATGCTAACCTTATAATCGCTGAGATGACCCATTATTTTAGCCAAGTGCTGATTGATTGCAAAAAAGACATTTACTCCTATGCTAAAATTAGAGGCATACAAAAAGCTGCTATTTGATGCGTTAAACATTTGACAGACTTCATCATAATTATCTAACCAACCTGTAGTACCACATACAGCAGCGATGGATTTTTCTGCAAGTGCTTTGAGATTTTGATAAGCACCATCCGGAACAGAAAATTCAATAGCGACATCTACTTTCATCGGAAGTTCAAGTATTCTATTAGGACCATCGCTGTTGATTATCGCTACAATGTGATGCCCGCGATTTTCAGCTATTTTTTCTATGGTTTTACCCATTTTTCCATAACCAATTAGAGCAATATTGAGTTTATTCGATACCATTAGATAATTTCGTGCGATAAAGGTAATTTTTCACAATAAGTAAATTGAATATCTTGATAGAGAATGATTTGTTGTTAAGGACTATTCGTAAAGAGAAGATAGAAAGACCACCAATCTGGCTGATGAGGCAAGCAGGCAGGATATTACCTGAATACCGAGCGATAAGACAGTCTTTGTCAGGGTTTATTGAATTAGTGACTACACCACATCTTGCTGCTGAGGTAACGATACAGCCTGTAGATATTCTTGGTGTAGACGCTGCAATTATCTTTTCTGATATCCTAGTCATTCCGGAGTGTATGGGATTACCTTATGAATTAATCGAGAAGAAAGGACCCTACTTCCCACAAACGATCAAATCAGCATCAGATATCGATAAACTAATAGAGGGACCTTTAGCGGCGGAAAAGCTGACATATGTATATGATGCACTACAAATAACGAAGAAAGCATTAAATAATAGGGTACCGCTAATTGGCTTTGCTGGTGCCCCATGGACACTCTTCTCATACATGCTTGAAGGGCAGGGCTCTAAGACATTCTCCAAAGCCAAAGCCTTCTTGTATAAGGAGCCTGTCCTGGCACACAAACTACTTAGTAAGATAACTTCTACGATCATTGCTTATCTGAAGCTAAAGATTAAAGCTGGTGCTGATGTAGTGCAAATATTTGATAGTTGGGCAGGGATTCTAAATCGAGAGTTATATACAACTTTCTGTCTTCCATATCTTAATCAAATTCTTATGGAAGTGACTGAAGTGCCTCGCATTCTTTTCTGTAAAGGGGCTTCTTTTGCAATGGATGAGATTGTAGGCTTAAAGCCAGATGTAGTTGGACTTGATTGGACAATAGATAGAGCAAAGTGGCGTGATGCCTACGGCACTGATGTAGTTGTACAAGGCAACCTTGATCCTTGTGTTTTGTACGGGTCTTCAACTCTTATAGATGAGCAGGTTCAAAGTATAACTTCAGATCTTGGTCCGAATCATATTTTTAATCTTGGCCATGGTGTATATCCTGATACTCCATTAGAAAATGTAAAACATCTTATCAAGCAGGTTCAATCAATTAAAATGACCTAAGGCTAATCGTGTTATTTTTAATTGATTGAAAATCAGCGAATTAAGTATAGTATGGTAATCAGCAGGAATAATTGTTTTGAATAGTAGGTCCAATCGTCTATTTTTGGCTTCTGCAAATCCATACCCATGACCTATCCTAAGACACTTTAAAATAAGAACACGATGGGATGGTTTAAACGATTCAAGGACGGTATTCATACAGCTACTAAGAATAAAAAAGAGGCTCCAGATGGTCTTTGGTATAAATGTAGATCTTGTGGGGAGACAGGAACCGTAAAGGAATTCAAAGAACACTATTATATCTGCCATAAATGCGGTCATCATGCACGCATTGGTTCATATGATTATTTTGATATCATATTCGATGGAAAATTTGAAACGCTATTTGAAAATTTGGTTTCTACAGATTTTTTAGAGTTTACAGATCTCAAATCATATGCTGACAGACTAGAAGCCGCGAAGAGTAAAACTGGCCTTACAGAGGCCATAACTGTTGCAAGCGGTAAGGTTAACAAGAAACCTTTAGTGATCGCTGCAATGGATTTTAGTTTTATTGGTGGTTCTATGGGGTCAGTTATGGGAGAAAGGATCTCTAAAGCAATAGATTATTGTATCAAGGAGAGAACCCCTTTGATGATCTTGTCTAAAACTGGTGGTGCCAGAATGATGGAATCTGCTTTTTCTCTTATGCAAATGGCTAAGACCTCTGCCAAGCTATCTTTGTTGGAAGCTGCAAAGGTGCCTTATTTCTCTTTCCTCACAGATCCAACTACGGGAGGGGTAACAGCTTCATTCGCTATGTTAGGTGATATTAATTTCTCTGAACCAGGTGCCTTAATTGGATTTGCAGGACCTAGAGTTATCAAAGAAACGATTAAGAAAGATTTGCCTGAAGGTTTTCAAAGCTCGGAATTTTTACTTGACCACGGCTTTTTAGATTTTATAGTAGATAGAAAGGAACTTAAAGCAAAAATTGCGGATATGCTTTTAATATTTCAACCTGCTACTGCTACATCCTAAATACCTTAAAATTTTTCTCTAATGGATTACAATGAGGAAGCATCTCATCTATAATCCCTTCTCCATATTGTGATATGGATTGCAAGATATTATCATGCCGCTCCTGCAGACCTTTGGGAAAAAGTTTGGCTTGGAGTTTATCCAGCCTATTGATACTTACAGACTCTTTCTGCTTCAAGGCCTTTTTCATCTTGTTCTCAAGATAATCCAGACTCTTTGATAATTTAGTTTTTTCTGATCCAACGCTTCCTTTGAGGCTACCATCTAGCTGAATTACCTTCTTTTCAACGGCATTAAAAATCTCTTCAAGTGCCTGCCTTTCCTCATTCAGAAAATAATCAGGATGATCATCTCCTTGGATCATTCTCTCTACTAATGTTTGCTTTTCTTGAAAGATATCCGAGAGTTTGAGATCTAATTTTCCCAACGATTTTTCATCTCCTTGCGTCAAAATCATTGCTGAACGTCGCCTTATTAGCATCGGCATAGGAATGCCAAAATGACTGAACTGACTTTTTCTCTCAGTCCAGTACGCCAGCTCACCACCACCTCCAATGTAAGCTAGGTTGGGTAAAATACTCTCTTGATACAGAGGTCTCATGACAACGTTAGGTGAAAATCTTTCAGGATATTGCTCTATTTCTTTCACCATCTCTGTTTTAGTGAAAGTCAAGTCGGTATTGTCAATCCGATACTCATCATTCTCAAGTATAACTCTGTTTCTTCCACCATTTCCAGTGTAGAAGAAATTTATTGGCCTAGCATGCGCTTGAGGTTGAAAGTTTAAGTGCTTATTGATTTCAATCTGGGTTTGCTGTACCAAGTTTTGGCTTGGCCCCTCAAGTATTTCCTCTTTGATGATTGGAATGAATGCTCTTTTTAGTTCAGGGTTATCCATGACCACTATCACTAATCCTAAGTGGTCGAAAAGTCGATGGGTCAACTTAAAAGCAAATTCTTGGTAGTTAGCACAGTCAGGAAGAATATTTGAAATGTCATCAAGAATATTGATGGCTTGACTGTTATTGCCTAGAATCTCAGATGTCTCTGCTATTACCTCAGACAGACCATCTGTTGCAAAATGACCTACTGACCCCTTACCATCATTTTTCCAAATAATCTGTTTTCCATACAGATTTAAGTGATTGATTTCTTCAAAATCATGGTCCTCAGATCCTATGATAAAAGTGGGCACAAACTTATAGCTACTATATGTTTCATTAAGTTGATGAGCCAAATTTATAGTGCTCAGTATTTTATATACGTAGTATAGCGGTCCCGTCAATAAGGAAGGTTGGTGAGCAGTGGTGACGGTGAAAGTAGAATCTTCACCAAGAAGATCAATATTGATCTTGGTTTTAGAACTGTTATTAGTGTTTTCATAATGCGTTGAAATCACTTGATGTAAAAGTGCTCTATTGACGTTATGCGCAGATTTTGCGGGTATAACTTCAGCGAATGCCTCCAAACTTGGCAAATAATTGATGTATTCCGTGAATTTCTCAGGATTATTGTAGTAGGTGAAATCTCTGGCCGAGAATTGCCTTACTTGTTCAATTGGTATGTTTTCTACCTTCATATATGTTTACCCTATATAGGCACAAATGTAGAAATAGCAAATGAAGATAATTGTTTGTGGTAGGGGCAAAAAAATAAGAGGTTGCATATAACAACCTCTTAACAGGGCAATATTTAAAAATCAGTTAAACTTGAAAAGTCCACTTTCGGACCATTCTATTAATATAGATACCTGATATTCACAAAACGTTGCTTCAAAAGCAGAGAATAATTTTAAAATCTGCTTTTTATCTCAAGTCTTAAGGTATTTCACAGAAAAACGATTCCAAATCCTCTCATTATTTACCTAGAAGCTGACTATAGACGCCAATCTTGAGTCATTTTCGTTCTAATTCTTAATATTTTATTTCCTTAGAAAGCAAAAGGTGGTTAAGATTTGTGTTTTATGTTTGGGGAAGTACATTTGTACTCTAAATGACGAAATCGACTAAATAAACTATGGCTGACCCTAAAAGATACGAGTTGCGTGGTGTCTCAGCTAGTAAAAGTGAAGTACATGCTGCCATAAAAGGACTGGATAAAGGACTATTTCCTTTAGCTTTTTGCAAAGTATTACCTGATATAGCAGGAGGATCTGAAGCGTATGCAAATATTATGCATGCCGATACAGCAGGAACTAAGACCAGTCTAGCCTATATGTATTGGAAGGAGACTGGCGATTTGTCAGTATGGACAGGTATCGCACAAGATGCTATTGTCATGAATCTTGATGATATGGCTTGCATAGGTATCACTGATGATATCTTACTGAGTTCTACAATAGGTCGCAACAAGAATCTTATATCGGGTGACGTAATAGCAACTATAATCAGAAGTGCTACCGACTTTTGCGAGATGCTTAGATCTCATGGTGTCAACGTTCATTTGGCTGGCGGTGAGACAGCAGATGTAGGAGATATTGTAAGAACCATAGATGTTGGTTATACCGCTTTCGCTAGGGTCCGTCGATCAGACCTAATTGTCAATGATATACAACCAGGACAAGTCATTGTTGGCTTAGCCTCTTATGGACAAGCAAGTTATGAGTCTGGTTATAATGGTGGAATGGGCAGTAATGGTCTAACATCAGCAAGACATGATGTTTTCTCTAAAATCTATAGTCAAAAGTATCCTGATAGCTTTGACCATCATACGCCTTCAGCGTTAGTCTACTCAGGAAAAAAGAAATTGGATGAAGTTATTAATATCAATGGCTCAGAGATAACTATGGGTAAATTGGTATTGTCACCTACTAGAACCTTCCTTCCAGTTCTCAATCAAATGCTCAAGGGGCACAAATCCTTAATAAAGGGAATTATACACAATACTGGTGGAGCCCATACGAAGGTGAAGAAATTTGCGCCAGGTGTTAAGATTGTAAAGGATAACTTGTTACCTATTCCTCCGCTCTTTCAATTAATAAGAGAGGCTTCTGGTACTTCATGGGAAGAGATGTTCCAAGTGTTTAATATGGGTACTAGGTTAGAATTATATACAGACCAAGATACTGCCCAGCAACTGATTGCTATCTCTCAGTCTTTTAACATCGATGCACATATAATTGGAAGGGTAGAGAAGGCTGAAGAGTCTAGTGTTGAGCTACACCATAATGGCGAGGTGTTAATATATTGATTTAAATCACTTTTCTTCTGAGTCAGTATCAAATATGTCCTTAACCATCTTCCCGCTTTCGTCCATCACATTTTTTAGTGTAGATGCAGTATCCTCCATTCGATC
>CAZPUF010000124.1:0-8744 GCA_964589705.1 uncultured Saprospiraceae bacterium
ATAAGTAATAAAAAATCAGTTAATAATGACTAAGGGCATAACATCATTATTATTCATATGTGTAATCCTCTCATTAGCATCCACTTCGTGTAAGAAAAACACTTCTGGCGGGTCTGGTGAGCTATCCACTTCAACTGGATGGGAGTACGGTAATCAAGATTTCGGTGGATTCGAAAAATTGGATTATGAAGGTCAAATCAATGGACCTAACCTCGTACTTATAGAAGGAGGAACATTTACGATGGGTCTCAGTAATCAAGATGTGACCTTTGAGTGGAATAATATACCAAGAAGAGTTACCGTATCATCATTCTACATGGATGAGACAGAAGTGAAGAATATTGACTGGAAAGAGTATGAGTTCTGGACAAAGAACACTTACCAGTCATATCCACAAGTGTGGAATGATCTCCTTCCAGATACCTTAGTATGGAGAGAGGAATTATCCTATAATGAGCCTTTAATCAGGACTTACTATAGACACCCATCTTATGATGAGTATCCAATAGTTGGTGTATCATGGGATCAATGTCAGGAATTCTGTCATTGGAGAAGCAATCGTGTAAATGAGATGATTCTTATACAAAGAGGTGTCCTTAATCCTAACCCATCAGAACAAGTAGATAGCGAGGCTTTTGACTCTGAGTCTTATTTGGCTGGCCAATATCAAGGATCTGTAAGAAAGAACTTGGAAGATAAAGCAACAGGTGGAGAAAGAGCTGTGAGATTCGAAGATGGAATTTTACTTCCTGATTACAGACTACCTACTGAAGCGGAATGGGAGTATGCTGCATTAGCACTACAAGGCAACCAACCAGAGACAGGTGATGAAAATATCATTGAAAGAAGGTATTTCCCTTGGAATGGTAATACACCAAGATATCAGAAGCATAACAAGAATCAAGGTAACCTTCAAGCTAACTTCAAGAGAGGAAGAGGTGATTATATGGGTATGGCAGGAAGTCTGAATGATAAAGCGTCAGGACCAGCACCTGTAAGAAGATATATTCCTAACGATTTCGGTCTATATAATATGGCTGGTAATGTCAATGAATGGACTCAAGATGTATACAGACCATTGACAAGTCAAGATTTGTCAGATGCACAAAATCACGACCTTAATCCATTTAGAGGTAATGTCTATAAAGAAGTGATCTTAGACGAAGAAGGAAGTCCAGTCGAGAAGGACTCTTTAGGATATATCAGATACAGAAATGTAGAAGATGATACTCTAGGACTAAGAGATAACTATAGAAAGAGTGATGTTAGAAACTTCATAGATGGTGATACTGAATTCGTCGATTATGGATATGGCCAATGGTCATTAATCAATGATAAGTCCCGAGTGATCAAAGGAGGTTCTTGGGCTGACAGATTATATTGGTTACAACCTTCTACAAGAAGATATATGGATCAATATAAGGCTGACAGTAAGACTGGTTTTAGATGTGCGATGGTTAGAGTAGGAGGAGAATCTGGAAATGAAGATTCAGGAGGAATAGAATTCAAGGAAAAAGGAAAAACAGTCAAAAGAAGATATAAATAAGTAGAATCTCGAGTTCTACTTAGAAAGGCTTTTATCTTGCATGAGATAAAAGCCTTTTTTTGTGTCTAATAATATCGAACAGTTATACGAACACTTTATCAAGAGTGGTGGCGTTGTCAGCACAGATTCTCGTACTATAGAAAAGGGAGCAATTTTCTTTGCGCTCAAAGGAGACAGGTTTGATGGTAATAAATATGCTCTAGAAGTGCTTAAGAAAGGGGCAGCCTTTGCTGTAGTGGATAGTGATGAAGTACCAGATGGTCCCAAAATATTTAGAGTTGATAATGTATTGAAAGCACTGCAAGAGCTAGCTCGTCTGCATAGGAACGCTTTGGATATCCCGATAATAGCTATAACTGGTTCCAATGGAAAGACAACGACCAAGGAGTTGTTGTATGCTGTATTGTCTCAAAAGTATAAGGTACATGCAACTCTAGGCAATCTCAATAACCATATAGGTGTACCACTAACGATTTTGTCATCTAGCCTTGACTTGGATATATTAATAGTAGAGATGGGTGCCAATCATCTAGGTGATATTGCTGAATTATGTGGCATTGCTGATCCCAGCTACGGACTGATTACAAATATTGGGTATGCTCATCTCGAAGGATTTGGTTCATTGGACGGTGTCAAACAAGGTAAAACAGAATTATACAGGTATCTAAAAGGTAGAAATGGGACGATTTTCTATAACGAAAATGACGAACTACTCGTTTCCGAAGTCCCAGAGAAGATGTTCTCACACCCATATATTGACTGGTTAAAGGTGAAGTCTGGCAGGACATTCTTAGAAATAGCTGCTGATGGTGACCATTGGAAATCATCTCATCTGGTCGGGAATTATAATGCCATCAATATGATTTGCGCAGCGACAGTAGGTCAGTTCTTTGATGTTTCTCAAAACCAAATAATTGACGCTATATCAGAGTATATCCCAACCAATAATAGATCGCAAATTGTAAATGTAGGCCCGTACAACCTAATAATGGATGCCTACAACGCCAATCCCAGTAGTATGAAAGAAAGTATAAGCAGCTTTGCCGCTATGAAGTCTGACTTAGGTAAGATATTACTTATCGGTGATATGGCCGAGTTGGGTGCTGATAGTCATGACCTGCATAGAAGTGTCATTGACCATCTAGAGAAATATAAATGGGAACAAGTTTATTTGGTAGGTCCTCAGTTTGCAATGGCTGATTCTCTGAACCAATATCATAAAATAGATCAGGCGGAAGATTTGCTCGACCCTAAATTGAATATCCAAGAGATACTCAAGGATAAAATAGTACTGATTAAGGCCTCCCGATCTATGAGGTTAGAACAAATAAAGACCTTAATCAGATGATAATGTTGTTTTTTCCTAGTTATCCAAGGAGACTAAGGCGTCTGGTAGATTTCCAGTGGAAATCGCTTGGTAATCTTTTTCAGAGCAGGGTACATATTCCTTTGTAGTAGGATTCTGATACCACCATCTCCCTGTCTTATTGCCAACAACGAACTTTACTGGTTCTTCGTACAAATCTGAGTTAACTAGGAAAATGTCATTTTCTTTCTGTTTCATACTTTCAATTTCTTTATTTATTTGACCTTCTAAGTAATACCATATTAACATCGCTATGCTCTCACTGGTCATAGCTGAAATCTGCTCATCTACTGTGTTGATACACATAAGAGATAACCTTTTAGACAATCCGGCTAATCTCATTAACCTACTCGATTGATAGATATCCAACCCTGTCACGTGGGAATGTTTAGAGTGGCTATCCTCTTTTCTTAGTACGTCAATGTGAAAATGTAATCTTTCTGCAGACCTGATAATTGTTTCTGCGTCAGACATATCTGCCCTCAACTCTCCCAATGAGATGGAATATGGGTTATTATGATGCTTGAAATGCCTTTGAAATCCAATATGTTGGTCATTATTTCGACCTATTGATGAAAGATGGACAGTTTTAACACCAGGAACTAACATCCATCTATTTATATACTTATATTCGCCTATAACAATTGTCTTACCATCAGGGATGATGGAGTCAAAACAACTGTCCTTCTTCTCACTATCTATCCAACCAAAGTTAATGTTGAGACCTTGGAATGCATTTTCCAACATTGAAAAAGACTGTAATAAGGTCATTGCTAGTGAATGACTAGATACGACAATGTTGAAAGACGGCTTACTATTGTCTTCATGCACTGACAAGAAATTTTCTATCAATCCTGTCTTCACTATCTGTCTTGTATCACCTTTATCGCATGAGGTGATGTGTAACCATTTTATTGGTAGATGCATAGGTGTAAAATAATCGCATAACAAACATATGATGAATATTTTAAATTTATAGTATATCTGAAAATAAATGTGTTAAACATTATACATTTATGTAATATAATAGTATTTTCGTTTCTGATATAGTAACCCAGGGATAATAATGCCCTCTTGCCAACACTATATTTTGCGATTTAAACGAATGATATTGAACCAGTTACGTTAAGTAATACCATTGTTTAAATAGAATTTTAGCCTTATGATTAATAAGATTACTTCGGTCTTATTCCTTTTTTTCTGTATGATAACCTCTATGTCTATTGCACAGATAGAAGAATTAGAACCAATTATCCAGATCGAAACAGAGACCGCGACAGAGGAAGTTAGTACGAGTAACAATGACTATAATGATACTTGGAGAACACCTTACATTCAAGATGAGATGACTAAGGATCCAGATCAGAATGCAAGTTGGAAACTTGGAGAATACAAGTATAACTCAAGGCCTAAAGATTCTTGGGAAGTAGGTATCCATGGTGGACACTTCTTTATAGATGGAGACGTGGATAGACGAATCCCTGGAGGTTGGGGAGCTGGACTACACATAAGAAAGGCTATTAATTATATATTCTCGATTCGTGCATCTGCTTTTTATGGTGTAGCACAAGGGATTGAAAACCAGCCATGGTTCCATAGTAATGTTCGAGTAAGCGAAAATGAATTTGGTGGCTTGGTTGAATCTTCGTTTGATGTATTAGATCCAGAAGCTGGAGGCCCAGGTGTTTGGTTTCCTGCTCATAAGACTACTTATATATTAGGAGACTTAGCAGTTGTATTTAATATAGGAAACCTTCTTTTTCATCAAGAAAGAAACAAGTGGAATTGGTATGGTGCCCTTGGAGTTGGATTGGATAGTCATAATACGAAATTAGACTTATTGGATGGCACGACGCCTTATAATGATCTGATTAGTCGAGTGGACTTTACAAGAGAAAGATTTGATACTAAAGCAGGAAGAGATGATATAGAAGGCAGATTAGATGAGATATATGATGGTGTTTTCGAGACTGATGGATTTCAGAAGGCAGGAATCTATAGAATAGGCGATGATATCAATATCCATGTTGTATTTGTTCCATCTATGGGGATCTCTAGAAAAATTACAAAGAGAATTAATGTAGGTATTGAACATTCAGTCTTCCTATCTGATAATGATTACTTAGATGGTATCAAGTTTAGATTAGCAGGAGACCAAACCAACAATGTTGATATATCTCATTATACACACCTTAGAGTTGGTTTGAATATTGGAAATTTTGATAGAGTAACAGAACCATTGTACTGGCTAAATCCATACGATGCTGCATTCAGTGATATAGCAAAATTGAAATCTGAGCCTGCGTTAGACTTGACTGATGAGGATAATGACGGTGTTCTGGATATAATAGATCAGCAATTGGATACACCTGAAGATTGTGCAGTAGATACAAGAGGAGTTCTACTAGATAGCGACGGTGATGGTATTGTCGATTGTGAAGACAAAGAGCCATACTCGCAGCCTGGTTGTCCAATAGATGAATTCGGTGTGGCACAGTGTGAAGAGGAGTGTTGTGCTACTGAAGAAAGTATCAATAAGCTCATAGATGCTAAGACAGAGACAATGAGAGAAGAATTTTTTGGTACGTCATCTAATTATGGTGGTAGCGGTAGCGGAGCAACTAGATTAGAAACAAGAACGATCACAAATCCTGACGGAACGACTAGAACAGAGACTGTTGTGGTACCAGTACCTGGAGGTGGTGGTGGATCAGGAAGTACTTCTTCTGGTGGATCAGGAAGAACTTCTTCTGGTGGATCAGGAAGAACTTCTTCTGGTGGATCAGGTTCATCTGTGGTCAATAACAGGACTTATAATAATGTCAGAACGGGTTGTGGAGAATGGTTCTTGCCTATGATTCATTTCGATTTGAATAAGTCTAACATAAAGCCTGAGTATTTCTCTCATCTACATAATGTAGCACAAGTATTGGCCAAGTGTCCAGAAGTATGTGTAACTGCTCAGGGTCATACAGATACTAGAAACTCTAATGATTATAACAGAGTACTCTCATACAAGAGAGCAAAGTCTGCTGTAGATTATCTGACAGAGAATTATGGTATAGACAGAAGTAGAATCAAATTGATGTATGGTGGTGAAGAAAATCCTATGGTAAGTGCGCCTAATAGTGAAGCACATCACTTCATGAATAGAAGAGTAGAGTTCAGAACTTGTGACGCTACAGATTTCGATATGGCTCAGCCAGAAGGATATATAGATTCTAGCTCAGGGTACTCTCCAGATCCTGCGAAGAGTGAATATTATAATGGAAATAAATCTTCGGGGTATTAATTATCTCATAAGAAAGATTCAAAATTTAAAGAGCGATAAGTCTAGGTGATTTATCGCTCTTTTTTTGGCTTTAGGGATTTTAGTGGGAATGGTACTGATGTTGGAATAGATTTTTGTTTAGCGCAAAGAGATCCAAATGGATTACCAACTGATGGTATAAAATAGATACTAGTGGTGTTGGAAACTATGATAATATTGGAACTCTTGCGATAACAGATAGATCCGACACTTAGCACTTTTTACAGCATAAGTTTGGACCATATATCTGGCTGCAGCTACGAACATGCCTTTACCATTGAGATCGACGATCAGAATTCTAGCATCTATATCCCTAATATTATTCTTCTTACAAGTGAATTAAATGATTTGTGGCAAGTAAGTACTACTGACGATCTAGAAGTCACAGAGGTATCCATTTTTGATAGGTGGGGTAATAAAATATGTTGCCAAAGCAATCAACTGAGCTGGGACGGCACCATAAATGGGAATGAAGCAGAGCAAGGGGTATATATCTATAGGGTAGAATACACAAAAGAGAATGGCATAAAAAAGATTCAAACAGGGGATATCACTGTGCTTAGATAATGCATAGCGGTGACTTAGCTACACTGTGACTTATCTAAGTAATATAAAATACAAAGGGTCGTAGATTTTTGTCTGCGACCCTTTGTATTATAGGTAAATTATTGTGTGTGCCTTATTGCCCATTAAACCACAACATCACCGGATTCTCTATAATAGACTTTAATGTCTGCAAAAAGGCAGCTCCTTTAGCCCCATCCACTATTCTATGGTCGCAACTCAAGGTTACCTTCATCATATTCCCTATCACAATCTCCCCATTCTTGACTATCGGCTTTTCTGCGATACTACCCACTGCTAGAATACAAGCATCTGGCGGATTGATGATGGCAGTAAACTCATCTATGTCAAACATACCAAGGTTACTGATCGTAAATGTATTACCAGACATCTCATCTGGGTGGATCTTTCGAGACTTGGCTTTACCCGCCAGTTCTTTGATCTCAGTTTTGATAGCAACTAGTGATTTGCGATCTGCATTATTGATAACCGGAACCATTAGACCTTCATCTATAGCCACAGCTACACCTATATTAATGTCCTCGTGATAAGTAATAGAATCACCCCACCAAGATGCATTAATCTCAGGATGCTTTCTCAGGGCTACTGCACAAGCTTTGACTATGAGATCATTGTAAGAGATACGAATTGGGGAAACTTCATTTATAGAGGCTCTCGAGCTGATCATATTGCCCATATCCATTTCCATAGTGAGATAGAAGTGAGGAGCAGAGAATTTACTTTCTCCTAATCTCTTAGCTATTACTTTTCTCATCTGAGAGACAGGCTTGTCGCCGTATACAGATGGATCGTAAGCAGCTGGGGCCAATCCACCGACACTAGCCATAGAAGCTCCTCCAGAGGCAATGGCATTTTCCACATCCCTCTTTATCACTCTTCCATGCTCTCCTGTGCCGATGATTCTGCTGATATCTAGACCTGCTTCTTCTGACATTTTCTTTGCCAACGGTGAGGCTTTGATTCGACCATCCGGCGAGGCAACAGCAGCTGGAGCAGGTCTTGGCTTGGCTTTTGGAGCCGGCTTAGACATTGGTTTCTTCTCAGGTTTGGATGAAGCTGGTGCAGAAGCTGCTGGTGTAGCTTCTTTCGGCGCTTCTTCTTTTGGCTTAGATGCTTCTGCTTCTATTTCCTTAAGTAAGGCACTAATATCCTCTCCCGCTTCACCTATGATAGCAATCACACCTTCTACTGGTACAGGACCTTCTGGAACACCAATGTGTAATAATACACCCTCATTGAAGCTTTCCAGCTCCATGGTAGCCTTATCTGTTTCTACTTCAGCTAAGATGTCACCAGGAGATACTTTATCTCCAACACTTTTTTGCCATCCTACTATATTACCCTCTTCCATAGTGTCACTAAGACGGGGCATTCTAATCACTTCTGCCATGTTGATTTTTTATATGACTGCCAAAAATAGTCATCATATGTAACTTGAAGTGTCTATTTACCCTAAAACATACTATTGACGACCCAATCTGACTCAGATTCTTAGCTTATTTTTACAGCTATGAATTTCTCCTCCAAAATATTGGAAGAAGCTGTCAATGCAATGAATGGCCTTCCAAGTATCGGTAAGAAGACTGCTCTACGATTGGTACTGCATCTAGCTGATACAGATTCTCAGAAGACACAGAGGTTGATTACAGCGCTGAATAATCTGGATCAGAATCTTAAAACCTGCACCCAATGCCACAATTATAGTGACAACCCTGTCTGCGAGATTTGTACCGATCAAGTCAGAAATAAAGGACTTATCTGCGTAGTCAGCTCTGCCAAGGATGTGATGGCCATAGAAAATACACAACAATTCAATGGAGTATATCATGTACTTGGAGGGGTAATATCACCTCTCGAAGGCATTGGCCCCGAAGAACTCAACATAGAAACCTTGGTCCAAAAGGTAAAAACAGAAAAGGTAGATGAAATCATCATGG
>CAZPUF010000125.1:0-8736 GCA_964589705.1 uncultured Saprospiraceae bacterium
CTAGCCAATGGGTGGTCAATAGAATGAATTACAAATGTGAAAATTGGACGCCAGGCTATCAAAATAGTAGACCTGTAAAAGTGCTATACACACTACCTGTCAGATTCAAACTGCAATAAATGCATATTAGTCAAGATTCTTAGTTAACTTTGTACCAATAAAAAAATAATATGATTACCAGAAATACTTATTTATCGAGATTGCACTTGCTGTCAATGATGAGATAATTATTTCTTTAATAATAGAATATATAAGAGCCTTGTCAGACACCTGATGAGGCTTTTTTCTTTATATGAACTTAGTCAAACTATATATCAACTCATTCTCTGGATTATCGAAAGATGTTTGGTACGTGGCCCTCATTTATCTGGTAAACAGATGCGGTGAGATGGTCATCCCATTTATGAGTGTATATCTGTCACAGCAACTTGGATTCTCTAAGACCCAGACTGGTGTAGTCCTTTTTTGTTTTGGAGTAGGTGCCTTGATAGGATCTAATATTGGTGGATATCTGAGTGACTTCATTGGTAATTTTAAGGTCATGGCCATCAGTTTGTTTGGAATGGGGTCCTCATTTCTAGGCATCCTCATGTTTGATACCTTTGGACCCTTATGCATATGGCTTGTAGTGACGGGTATTTTTTCAAGTATGTTTAGCCCTGCGGCATTTAGTGCGGTAAGTATATGGGGCAATACTGAGAATAGGACAAGGGCCTTCTCTTTACTAAGAATGGCCATTAATCTTGGAGTGGCGATTGGACCTGCAGTAGGCGGATATATGGCTGCGAGTGTTGGCTACCATATGCTCTTTATAGTAGATGGATGTACTTGCTTCTTGGCATTGATTACTTTATTTATTGTACTTCGGCACAGGAATAAAAAATTTGGTCAGAAAGAAACAAAAGCGACGGGTACATCATCTCCGTACAAGGACAAAATATTAATCTTATTCCTATTTTTCAATCTGATCAATATGATCGCTTTCTTTCAGATTATATTTTCTGTGCCCGTTTACTTTAAAGAAGTAGTGCAGATGGATGAGAAGCTTATAGGTGCCTTCTTTACTGCAAATGGTCTATTGGTTTTCTTGCTTGAAATGCCCATCGTATATAAAATCGAACAAGCCAATAAGTACTTCAAACCTATGGTAGCAGGAGCTGTACTGATTGGTATCGGATACATTTGTCTCAGTGTATTCAATGATCCGCTTATGGCTATAATATTGTACAGTTTGCTCATTGCTATAGGAGAAGTGATTAATTTCCCGCTGATCCCATCATTGGCTTTGCGTAGAACAAATGAGCAAAATCAAGGCAAATATATGGGTATGGTATCGATGATGTTTGCCATTGCCTTTTTACTATCTCCAATATTAGGCTTACCGGTTGTAGAATTGACTGGGTATAATAATTACTTTATTATCGCAGCTACCCTGTCTATTATTTCTGGTATTTGCTTACATTTTCTCAAGCCACATTTCAAAGAAGCCCATGCCGACTGATAAATTAAAACTACTTCTTACCAGAATTAGAAAATGTCAGGAATGTGCAGCACATATAGAACCCCGTCCTGTCTTATCTATAAGCAAGGAAAGTCGAATTATGATTATCGGTCAGGCACCTGGATCAAGAGTACATATGACAGGCATTCCATGGAATGACAGAAGTGGAGATAATCTTCGCCGATGGTTAGGCGTATCTACAGAGCAATTCTATGACAATAAAATATTTGGCATCGTACCTATGGGATTCTGTTATCCAGGTAAAGGAAAATCTGGTGATCTGCCTCCAAGAAAAGAATGTGCACCACTATGGCATGATTCTATTTTTGCGCAATTAGATAATATAGAATTGACATTATTGATCGGCCAATATGCCCAGCGCTATTACCTACAAAAAGCTCGAAAATCAACCCTTACAGATACCGTTAGACATTTTGAAGAATACTTACCAGACTTCTTTGTCCTTCCGCATCCATCTCCTAGAAATATTGGCTGGATGAAGCGAAATGCATGGTTTGAATCAGAGGTGTTACCAATCCTTCAAAGAAAAATTACAAAAGCAATGGCCCAATAAGACCAGTCCCTTATAAGTACAACCTACCGTACATATACCTGGATACAACAGTGCTCGCAATCGCAATTCCCGACAAAGTCAGGCTATGCCCTAGCGTATAATGTGCCGTGCAAGCCAATACTGCATCTAAAAAGAATCCAGCATATGCCCACTCAGTAAGCATCTTGGACAACTTAGTTATTACCGCAATAATGCCTAATACTTTAAGAATAGCAAGCGGGATTACCAAGTACTCAGGATAACTTAACATCTTAAAGAATCCCTGTACCATCTCAGGATTTCGAAAGTACATTTGGGCACTAAAAGTAAATATTCCACACATCACTAGGGTAGATATCCAATAGATTGCTTTCTCAATATTCTGGTTCATCGACTGTTTTATTTGAAGTTTAAATATAAGTGCTTTCTGCAGCTAATAAAGAAATGAACACAGTGATCGTCATTGAGTTTAAATTCAGCACAGCAAACAGAAAATAAAAAATAGGCTATGTAAATCTGAGGACAAGACTTTCATAGAGAATTGCATCATATTTACTCTGTCATATGATCAGATATATCTACATATCATTGTTAGCCGGACTGCTCGTAATATCTATAAGTGCGCATGCTCAAACCTGCTGCTCTGCAGGCGCTCCAATTGTATCTAATTATGGATTTAAAACCAGCACAGAATATAAGTACAGTCTGAGTCTCGCCTATAGACATATAGGAATTAACCGACTCGTGGACAATAATGAGAGATTGGTCAATGACCCTAGAACCCGAGAGAATAATGTGATCTCTTTGGGTGCTAACTATTCCTTTAATGACAGGATAGCCTTAGGAGTGCTACTTCCTCTTGTTGCACAAAACAGAACAACCATCAGTGAATCACAATCAGCACTTGGTGTGGGTGATTTGTCTTTAGTCGCACAGCTCAAGGTTTTGAATAAAAATGATTGGTTATTGCAATACACACCTGCATTAAAGCTACCTACAGGAACTGTATCTATACGCAGTGATCGCAATATATTTCTATCACCAGATATGCAAAGTGGGACAGGATCTTGGGATATCATCAATCAATTATCCCTGGTCAGAGAGCGGATTTTCAATTCCTTTTTCACAGTCAATACCAGTCTTTCTTATCGTATCAATGGCACCAACCCAAACTTCGCAGGCAATAATGGGATAGGTGGTCGATCTTTTAAGTTCGGTAATGAACTAAACTGGCGGACAACTATAAGCAGAGAATTTCTAGTAGGTCAATGGTTTTTAGTACCTGACTTGCAATGGCAATACAGATGGGCTGCTGCAAATACGGAGCAAAGCTCAAGAGCTAATAATAGTGGTGGCAATTGGGTTAATCAGCTGGTTGGAATCTATCTTACAAAAGACAATATAATCAGCTATAGAACCTTTCTAAAATTTCCACTCTACGAAGATTTGGATGGTTTGCAAATTACTACCAACTTCGAATGGGGAATTCAGATGAATTACCAATTCTGACAAAACACAGTCTACTATGAGAAAAGTATTTTGGCTAATAATTACTACCACGCTATTAGTGTGGTCCTGCGGGGGACCTGAAGGCAGACCTACCGAATGGGCAATACCTGCAAATCAGGTGTTCGATGGAGGCGTAGGACAAGATGGCATAGCTTCCATTAATCAGCCAAATTTTTCATCAGTCGATGAGGTTGACTTTCTATCTGATAGTGAGTTGGTCGTGGGAGTCGTGAATGGGAATATAGCAAAAGCCTACCCACATGTCATTCTGGATTGGCACGAGATAGTCAATGATGATTTGGATGATCTAAGTGTTGCAGTGACCTACTGCCCGCTGACTGGCACTGCTGTTGGGTGGGACAGAGTAGTAAATGGGCAGAATGTAGAGTTTGGGGTCAGTGGAAAATTATTTAACACCAATCTAATGCCTTTTGACCGACAGACGGATAGTTATTGGACTCAGTTGGGGCTTAACTGTGTCAATGGGGAATTGATAAATACCGAAATAAACCTTGTCCCAGTTATAGAAACAACCTGGGGTACTTGGAAATCTGCATTCCCAGACTCAGAAGTGCTAAACACTGACACTGGCTTTGCCAGAACTTACGGAGTATACCCTTATGGCGACTACAGAACCAATAATGCCAATATTATCTTTCCTGTCAATCCGTTGGACCAGAGATTACCTTCTAAGGATAGGGTGCTAGGTGTCCTGGGAGATACGACTAACCGCGCATACACCATTGATTTATTTCAAGAAGATCTGGTCATTCAAGACCAATTGGAAGGTACTGACCTTATCGTCATAGGGTCTGAATCAAGCAATTTCATTGTGGCTTATGAAAATAATCTCGGTCTTACGGAGGTAACAAGTGTGGAAAACAGCTTGCCAATTGTTGCTCAATCACAAGATGGTAATATGATAACCTTGGATGGTCGTATAATAGAAGGGCCATTATCAGGACAGTCGTTATTACCTACCAAATCATGGATTGGCTACTGGATGTCTTTTGGCGCCTTCTACCCTGGAATCGAAATCTATCAGTAATAATCTACCAACAGTTAGAGAAAGCTGACTGAAGTACACTGCTACTCAGGTGAATAAGTCTTACTTTTGGTGAAAAATTGAATCCATGCTTAGTATATATCTTTTAGGTATTCCCGGTGGATATGAGTTAATCCTTATTGCTTTTGTGATCCTTCTCTTATTTGGAGGTAAGAAATTACCTGAGCTTATGAGAGGATTAGGTAAGGGTATCAGAGAATTTAATAACGCAAAAGCCAGCCTGGAATCTGAAGTCAAAGAAAGTATGAAAGAGCCAAAAGCCGATAAAGGTGGTGATAAGAGTAGTTGGATAGAAAGAAAAGATAATTAATCTCTACATTACTCTTTTCTATTAGCCGCAGCATCGAGTTGGTCGTAGAAAGCTTCTCCATACTTTCTCACCAGAGCCTCTTTTACAAATTGGTATAGCTTAACTTTATTTTTCTTTCCATTGCTACAAGCTGCATCGCATATATCCCAGCGGTCGTAATTAAGTGTCTGGAATCCATTCATATGATTCTGGTTGACTCTGATAGGATATAGATGGCAGCTTATAGGCTTATAGAAATCTATTTTACCCTCCTTGTAAGCCTTCTGAATGCCACAAAATGTAATGCCTAACTCATCCCTACCCATAAATACACAAGCACCATCTTCCATTAGATTGGTTTCTGATACAGACTCTTCTTTGTTGTAAGTATAAAAACCCTCTTCTCTAATCATCTCTTGAGACGCCTCAGGCAAGTAAGGTAAAACCTTCGGAAGTAACTGTCTAATTAGTAAAACTTCATCTTCGGTCAACGGTGCGCCATAGTCCCCTTCTATACAACATGCTCCCTTGCATGATGATAGGTTACACGCAAATTGCTCTTGGACTATATCCTCTGAGATAAGTATATCCTCTATCATTATCATTGCCATAGCAATCTCTTTTGAATGTTTAAAATTTCATAATCGATTTCGACAAAAGTCACTTCTTGATTTATCTGAATATTAATGATATTTGTTCGTAATTTCCGATTTTGATTTTTACAGCATTATTTACTGTAATCTTTTTAGGCTTTACTGTGTTTACTCTTGATGTAAGATGGTATACCGAACCTTAGATCAGATAATGCCAAAACAATTTATTTTAATACGTAAATTATAAATTCCCACATTCAAACATGGACAAATTAAAGAAGAAGTTCAAAGAGAAATCTTCCAAGCTAAGAAATGAAGTAAGATCGCTAAGAAAAACCCACGGTCACAAAGTAGTGGACAAAGTTACTGCCGCACAAGTTATAGGCGGCATGCGTGGTATTAAGAGTATCCTCTGGGAAGGATCAGAACTGGACGCTAATAAAGGTATTACGTTCAGAGGCTACTCTATTCCCGAACTAAAGGAACTTCTTCCAAGAGTAAAAAAAGGAAAAGAACCACTTCCTGAAGGACTATTCTGGCTGATGTTGGTAGATGAGATTCCAACTCAAGCTGACGTCAATTGGCTAAGTAAAGAATGGGCTAAGAGAGGTAAGTTACCTCAAGTAACGCTTAATGCTGTAGCTGCTCTACCTGTTGACACCCATCCTATGACCCAATTCATTATTGGTATCAATAGTATGCAGACCAGCAGTATCTTCTCTCAGAGTTATGCAGAAGGCATGAACAAAGCTGATTATTGGGATGCGACATACGAGGATTCTATGAATCTCATTGCTCGATTACCAAGACTTGCGGCACACATATACAGAAGAGTATATCACAACGGGGTGCATATAGCACCGGATAACAAACTTGATTGGGCGGGCAACTTCGCTCATATGCTAGGTATCAATGACTCAGAAGACTTTAAGAGCCTGATGAGAATGTACCTAACCATTCACGCAGACCACGAAGGCGGTAATGCTTCAGCGCATACGGCTCACTTGATCAACTCCACATTGGCAGATGTATACCTATCATACGCAGGAGCCATGGGATCATTGGCTGGACCGCTCCACGGATTAGCTAATCAAGAAGTAATCAAGTGGATCTTCGAGATGACCAAGTCGCTTAAAACCACAAAACCTACCGATGACCAAGTGGCTAAGTACATCAACAAAACACTTAAGTCAGGTAAGGTTATTCCAGGATATGGTCATGCAGTTCTAAGACAACCGGACCCAAGATTCACTGCGCAAAGGGTCTTTGCAGAAGAATACATACCTAATGATGACATAGTGAGTATTGTCTGGCAGTTATTCAGAGTCGTACCAAAGATTCTAGGAGGACTGGGTAAAGTCAAAAATCCTTGGCCAAATGTGGATGCACACTCAGGAGCAATCTTGGTTCACTATGGTATGAAGGAATATAGCTTCTATACTGTACTATTTGGTGTATCAAGAGCCTTAGGAGTATTAGCTAATTCTTGTTGGTCCAGAGCCTTAGGTCTTGCGTTGGAAAGACCTAAGTCGGTCAATTCCATTTGGTTAAAAAATGCTGTAGGCGTGAAAGCTACCCTAACCAAAAAAGTAAAGGTTAAGTCTAAGCCTGCTAAGAAAAAGGCAACTGCTAAAAAAGCAACACCTGCTAAGTCTAAGAAGGCACCTGCCAAAAAGAAAGCAGTTGCTAAAAAAGCAACACCTGCTAAGACTAAAAAAGCACCTGCTAATAAGAAAGTAACCGCTAAAAAACCAGCGCCTGCTAAGACCAAAAAGGCACCTGCTAGGAAGCCTAAGGCTAAAAAGGCGCCTGTTAAGAAAGCATAATACTCTAATAGAATAAGTAGACACATGGAAATCAAGGAAGGCCTTAAATATTCTGCCGAACACGAGTGGGTTAAAGTAGATGGCAATGTCGCCACTGTCGGTATTACAGATTTTGCCCAATCAGAATTAGGTGAAATAGTGTATGTAGAAGTGGAGACTGTTGGAGAGACTATAGCTAAGGATGAAATATTCGGAACAATAGAAGCTGTAAAAACTACTTCAGACCTATATATGCCTGTATCTGGCAAAATATTAGAATTCAATAAAAAACTCGATGAAAATGAAGGTGATCAGCCAGATCTTGTCAATAATGATGCGTATGGCGAAGGTTGGATCATCAAAATCGAGATATCTGATGCTGCTGAAGTGGAGCAACTAATGGATCATGAGGGATATAAATCCCATATATCTTAATCCATATACACCAATTTGGAAATTAATGGCATCTGATATTATAGAGGTCATTAAAATTATGGATAATTGAAAGCAGTTATTCTGATAATATACCTGATGATAGTTACATATGCGTCACTATCGTCATCCGTTGGCGGTGCTATACATTCTTATTCATTAAATGATAAGCTGATGCACTTTACTGGTTATGCTATATTATCGATTCTCTTGGCGTCTATGTTAGGTGTATCATCACCAGGAAAGTGGACATTTTGGAAGATTGTCCTTCTTTCGAGCCTTTATGGCTTACTTATGGAAATTCTACAAATGATATGCAATACAGGACGTTTATTTGAATATTTTGATATTGTCGCCAATATATTTGGTGCTTTTGCGGGGACAATGTTAATTTACGTGTTTTATAGGTCGAATAAGAAGGAAAATCCAAAACCAAACTAAAGCAAGGGCATTAGGTCTCCTATATGTCCTCTTCTCACCAGACTTATTTTAAATCTTACAATTAAAATTAAAGCCTATGGGTGGACTAGAATTTACAGGAACTATGTCAGGACTACTGATAGTCCTCCTGTTTGTTTTGATGATAGGGATTATTATCATCATGAGAAACATATTCTCTTCTCGTACAAAATCTAATCTGACAGAAAAGTATGATGGCCATCAGTGGAAATCACCATTGGATGCAAGAAATAAGTATCCGGATGTCAATATTTTCAATCTGACCCGTCCTATTTTCTTATTTGGCTTAGTGGCTGCTCTTGCAGCAACACTATTTGCATTTAGCTGGACTACTTATGATGCAGAAGTATTTATTCCGGATGATGCGTTAGAGTTAGATGATGAACTCGAGATAGAGCCACCTCGTACAGCTGAGCCGCCACCGCCTCCACCTCCACCACCGCCTCCAGTCATAGAAGAGGTACCAGAAGAGGAGATAGAAGAGGAGGATGAGCCAATATTCGAGGATTTAGATGTGGAAGAAGAAGAT
>CAZPUF010000126.1:0-8728 GCA_964589705.1 uncultured Saprospiraceae bacterium
GCAATTTGATGTAGTGTCTGAGCCACAGAGGTCACCTTATTATCTACATCATTATTGATCAGTTTATCTAGATAGGTCAACAGGAGTCTGTAATGTGTTGTCGAAGACTTCGCCTTTGTATGAATACTAAGTTCTTTGTCGAACAAGGATAAGCCAAAGGCATCTCTCTGCTTCTTAAGTAGATTCATTAATGAGGCTGCAGCAAGGCTGCTAAATTGGAGTTTGTTCAATTCTTTTTCAGTCCGATTCCTTGGAAAGTACATGGAAGAAGATGTATCTATTACTATCTGTGCCCTTAAATTGGTTTCTTCTTCAAACTTCTTGACAAATAACTTATCAGTTCTAGCATACACTTTCCAATCTATCAACTTTGTAGATTCACCTTGATTATAGAGTCTATGTTCTGCAAATTCAACTGAAAATCCATGAAAGGGACTCTTATGCAAGCCAATGATAAATCCTTCTACCACCTGTTTTGCCAGTAACTCAAGGTTTTCTAATCTCTTTAGATCAAATTCGTCAAAAAATCCCACTCAAATATTATTCGTTAATAAAAGGACAAAATTACAACTTACCGCACTCTATTACCGCCTAAGTCTCTTAATAGTATAAAGATCCTAAAATCAAAAAGAGGTTGTATAGCTTGAGCTACACAACCTCTTTGTAGTGTCTGTCCCAAAAGGAACTTTAATCTTACATGTGGGCAGCCATCTTCTGCTCCAATACTGCTTTAGTAGTAGCACCTACATGCTTATCTACTACTTCTCCATTCTTGATGAGTAGTATAGTAGGTATACTTCTTACTCCATACTTCATGGAAACTTGAGAATGATGATCCACATTAACTTTTCCTACAACTGCCTTTCCTTCATACTCCTTAGCTAGATCATCAATTATTGGTGTAACCATTCTGCAGGGTCCGCACCATTCTGCCCAAAAATCAACAACTACAAGCTTATCTGATTCTAATGCTGATGCTTTGAAGTTGTCATCTGTAAATTCAAATGCCATTTTAGTCTAATTTTATTCTGTGATAATTTCTACAAAGTAAACAGATTATATTCTAAATGGTTCCATTTTCGAAAGGTTCGTCGTCTTGGAGTAAATTGAGTGTCGGAGTAACAACATTTATTCTAGTTGTATTATGCAACTTGCTCTTTTATAACTCATCTTGGGCATATTCTACCCTTTACCAAAAAGGCCTCTTCCAAGCCATAAGAGCAGTATATGATTACACTCTAGGATGGTTACCATTCCCTTCTATTTATATCATTTTACCACTATTCCTTTGGTATTTCCTTTACCAGAAGGGACATACCATTAAGTCTTTCGTACTTGCTATCGTGACAGCCCTCATTTGGATAGTTAATCTATTTTACCTTCTATGGGGATTTAATTATGCCCAACCTTCACTATATCAGACTATGGATTTGGAGCCAATAGTGATCGATAGCACCTATATTTCTCAAGCATTTCTAGCACAGACAGCACTTGTATCTCAGTTATCTTCCAATACATATAACGAGATGCCTAGACAGGAGATGGAGCATAAAATCAGAGAATTACAAGAAGACTTATTATCAGATTGGGGTATACCAACAGTAGGCAGAGTCAGAATAAGGCATTTACCGGCTGGCAGTTTGCTTCGATTGAGAACTTCTGGCATATATATACCTCATGCCATAGAAGGACATATAGATACTGGATTGTATTACAAACAGCATCCTTTTACCATGGCTCATGAGATGGCACATGGTTATGGTTTCACAGATGAGAGTGTTTGTAATTTCATTGGATTTCTCACCTGTATTCAATCATCTGATCCACTTATCAGATACAGTGCAGAGTTGGCATATTGGAGATATCTGGCCAGAGCTTATAGAGCATACCACCGTGCAGAATGGGCAGATATTTACAATAACCTATCACCGAATCTCAAGGATGATCTCAAAGCCATAAGTTCACATGTCAATAGATACAAAGACCTTATGCCTCAAGCAAGGGATAAGATATATGATCAATATCTAAAATCACATGGCGTAAGTGCGGGCATCGCCAGTTATGATCAAATAGTGAACTTAGTCGCTGCATATCGTCATCAGCCGACAACAACCAAAATCAATTAGTGTCTTAATCCACTTTTATAAAGCGGGTAGAGTAGTCAACATCTTGGCCTTCTATTCTTAAGAAAAATATGCCTGCGTCAAGTCTGTTAGTCTTGAAGTCAACGCTTGACTTACCAGTATTATAAAACTCTCCATTTCTGAGCATTCTTACCAGTTGTCCATTGACATCATAGATGCCAATCTTAAGACTAGTACCTCTTTGTAGGGTAAAAGTGGCCAATGCTCTGTCAGATACTGGATTGGGTGAGATTTGCACATTTACCCCAGTTTCTAAGTTAGCCAGGTCTACAGCACTCACTGTATTATCATTGAATAAAATGTCTTCATCACCATCTTCATAAGGGACAAATAAGAACGGCATATAATACATTTCGTCCTGAGTCCTATCACCCCAGAATACCGTTCTGGGAGGATTGTTAGGATTATATGGATTATCTACAGTATTATCATAGACGGCTCTAGCATAGATCATAGAGCCAGTCTCAGCTTTAATATATCTATCAAAGGTATACTGTGATTGCCAGTTAAAATCCCAATCAGGAATTTTGATAAGATTGGATACAGAGCCATCTGTATGCTCCAACCAAACTTCCCATTCCTTACCCAAAAGATGAGAATGGGGGAAGATACCTAACAGACTCAAATCTCTGTCTATTCTCCATGACCCAAGAAAGGTACTGACTTCGTTAGGAGGCATGACAAAGCCGAAAAATCCTCCAGGAAGTTGGAAAGGTAGAAAGATATCCTGCTGAACAAATCTTGTAACCTCTTCGTCCTCATCTGCAAAGAAAATATTGATTGAACTTTGATCCATCTCATCTACTGGGCTAGGTGCATAATGGATCTGAACCGCTAAGTCCGCCCCAGCTTTCATCACTTGTCCTAATCCATCTGGATATCTCTCTATATTCTGACCCGGAGCATAAGGCTGAAACTGCTTGCTTTCTAGGAAAGTCAAATCATTATTATCACCATTAAAGCCACCAAAAGAAGGAAATCCATATTCTGGTGTCGTAGCATCTGTAGCAGCAGCTACACCATTCAAATCTTCAAAGATGAGTGCATGATGCACGATTTTAGGATTGCCAGGTCTAAACTCTACGGCTTTTACTATTTTATCTTCAGTCAATCTCGTCGGGAGAACAAAGTAATAGTATGAGTCTCTATTATTCCCTCTGTGTAAGTGGGCTTCCTCCATATTAAGTACTAGATCTGGTTCACCTAACAAAGACCCTTCTGGATAGTCTGGAAAATCTGGTTCTACCGTAATATCACCTCTTGGCATACCAGCATCTACCCAATCGCTAATTAAATCTATCTCTTCTTGAGACAAAAATGATTCTCCAATAAATCTTGAGAAATCAGGATCAGGTTGCCAAGGAGGCATATATCTGATTTCAGTGACATACTTGATTGTCTGAGCTTGGTTAGATACTTCTTCATAATTGGTCAAAGGAAAAGGACCAATCTCACCAGGCCTGTGACAATTACCACAATTTTCATAGACAAGAGGTGCTATATGTTCTGCATAGGTCACTTGAGCTTGAAGTCCAATTGCTAGTAGCAATACTATCAGGACTGAGAAATATCTAAGGATCATAGTAGAGATGTATTATCCATAAAAGTAATTGAAATACTATAGCAACAATGGCTTTATTAGACGAATAGGGAGTATTAACTTCTGAAATAGTATAAACCCCTTTTATTATTGAGCACTATCTTTTATTTCTGATTCTACTTCTCGTAATCTTCCCTTACAAAAGGCAATAAGCGATTTGGCTTTCTTAATCTTATCACTCAACTTATCTATACTGACACTATCACCCTGAATCTCTTCCAAGATGGTTTGCAACTCAGAATAGGCTTTGTCATAACTTTTTTTAGGCATTTGATTCTGCTTTGGTCACGCTAATATTTCCATCTCTAAATTGAATATCCAAATTAGTTGATGATTTTTTACAAGATGCGGCGTCTGGAATGATGCTTCCTTTATCTCTCACTATGGCATAGCCTCTTTCCAAAACATGAGCAGGGTCCAAGAGTGATAGTTGTCCTTCCAATAATTGAAGCTGCAGCCTAGATTGCACTAATCTTGATGTCGCTTGAGTCTGAATAATTGACTCCATGTTGGCAAGAAGTTGCTTATGTAAGGAAAGGGTGCTTGAAGGCAGTTGCTTAAGTCTCTCTTCAAATATTTGGAGATGCTCAACATGATGAGTGAGGCGTTCTTTGACTAATGTAATTATTTGATCTTCTATATAAAGAAGCGCTGATTCAAATTCCATGTTATGATTCACTATCCAATCTGCTACTGCCGTAGGTGTTTTCAATACTGTGTGTGCTACCAAATCAGCAACCGTTTGATCTATATCATGTCCTATACCTGTAATGACTGGCATTTCAGACATGGCTACTTCGAATGCAATATTGTAATTATCAAACGCCGACAAATCCAGCTTAGACCCACCTCCACGTACAATCACGATAATATCATATCCTTCCTCATTAGCTTCTTTCAATGAGGCTGTTACTTCAGCTTCCGTATTCTGACCTTGCATTGCAGAATTATACAGCACTACTTCAAAGGCATACCCATAAGGATTATCGTTAAGCTGTTCCATAAAATCTTGAAAACCTGCGGCTGTGCTAGAAGAAATAACAGCTATCTTTTGGATGACGGTTGGTAATTCTAATATTGAATTTCTTTCCAGAAGATCTTTTGCTTTGAGCTGTTCTATCGTTTTTTGCCTGTCCATCTCAAACTGACCAAAAGTATAAGCAGGATCGATATCCTCTACTACAAGGCTGAGACCATATCGCTCACTATAATTAAGATTGACCTTTACTTTAACCTTGATACCTGCGGCAATTATAGCACTAGCTAATTTGCCTAATTTCTTACGGATAAAATTATGCTGACGATACCAGATTTGAGCGGAATTTTTAGCTACTATCTCATGCGACTCTTCAGCTTTCTCTATCAATTCCAAATAGACATTGCCCTTTGAATGGGAAACTTGATTGATTTCGCATTCCACCCAGAAAGGGTCCTCAAAGTTGAGCGCAAGCACCCGCTTGACATATTGATTTACTTCTAATAAGCTAAAGGCTTCCAAATGCTATTCTCTCTTTGACCTCTAAAATAGAAAAAGGCTTACTCCCATGCGAAGTAAGCCTTTTTTATAAAATATTCTTTATTAGGTCTATTGACCAAATGCATTGATATTTTCTATGACAAAGGTCAACTTTCCACATTGTTCGTCCGGAGCTGACATGTCCCTTTCATATCGGTATCCATAAAACCCTTTAAGGACCTGCTTTTGTTTTCCTGTTGGAATAATAGCAGAGGTTTCAAAATCTAAAAGTTCTGCAAAAACAACGTGCCCTGATCTGTTTATACAAATTTTGGCGACTATTTTCTTGCCTTCCTGATTTTCAAACTTGACAGCCAGTATATCTTTATAGTTCCTGTGAATTACTTTTCTTCCAAACACACCTCTTCCTGATCCATCATAGGTACCTGTTCCTGGCCCTCCTGTTCCTCGTCCTTCATCTCCATCATTACCTTCACTTGCCCCTGGACCACTTCCCGACTGACCTTCTCCAGTCCCATCGTCTGTTCCTCCAGATCTTGAAGGATCTCCATCAGGCTTTTCATTACTGTCACTACCTCCTTTTTTAAATCTGTCTAAAATGCTACCAATCCTGTCACTCACAGATTCCTCTGCTTTTGGAGGTGCTGGCTCCGGATCAGGTATTGGGTCTGGTGCTGGGGCCGGATCTGGAACCGGTTCTGGTTCTACTTCCTCCACCTCGATAGCCTCTTCGACTGCTACAATATCCGTTTCTTCGGGATCAACATTTTCAGATATAATCGGATCTGTGGGTGTTGGCGGTGTCGGTGTAGGCTTTGGTGTTTTGATTTCAGGCTTTGTTGTTTCTAATGGCGTCTGCTGAACTTGATCAATCGGCTCAGGTTTATCAGCATCTTTTCTTGGAGCACCCTCATCCGCAGATGCTTTATTACTATTAGAGCTTTCTGAGAAATCTTCTAATTTCTCAGGCTTAGGTGGAATAATCTCTTCAAAGTTAATGGCAACAGAATATTGCTTATCTGTGGTTTTTTCGTAATCACATTTAAATAGAAAAGCCAGAAGAATTAGTACCACATGGACTGCGATAGTAATCTTTGTGCTTTTACGTTTGTGTTCACGTTCTAATATCAGCTGCTCGTGCTGTAGTAAGATTTCGTTTGCCATAGCGTAAGTCTTTGATTTATTGACTCTTTTCCGAAAATAAAAACAGTTAAGAACTGATTAAAATTTCGAATATCACCTGATATTTTCTCTCCAAGGTGAAAAAGGTCAGTATTTGGTACAATTCGTTACATGTTCTCAGTCAATTCCTATGCCATGAACTCATTTCCTGTGCATTTGTCGGAACAAACAAGAGCAATAAACATAACATTCCTCAATAAGAATGATATTTGACAAGTACTTGCATAAAAGTACTATATTAGTAAAACTTTAATATGTTTTGGAATGCCTTTTTCCAAAGACTTATTACCCCTATAAAAAATTATTATAGATGAATCCATTTAAGCTCATGATCATTTTGATGGTTTTTATACCCATCTCAGTATTTGGACAAGATTTTACACCTTTTGACTGTCCGATTATTCACAACAATGAGACATTAAAATATCCATTTACAGGTGGATTCAATGCACCGCAATTCTCCAATGGAGACTTCAATCAAGATGGAATTATGGACATTTTCGCTTTTGATAGAATAGGAGCGGTTCCTATGGTCTTCACCTATGAAGGCAGTGGCTTATCAGAAGCTTACAACTTAGACCGTCAGTATCAGCGTTCATTTCCTGATACGCTTATCAATTGGGCACTTAGTCGTGACTTTAATAGAGACAACATTCCTGACCTCTTTGTCGCACCAACTTTTGCTCAGCTAAGTAGTGCCCAATTATATGAGGGATATTATGACAATGGAATATTGCGATATAGAATCAGACGAATGGGTAGTCCTTTTGCGGATGAGAATGATTTTGAATTTTTGTTTTATTCAGTCGGGTCTCAATGGTTTACCTCCTCAGTTCCATTTACAGACATACCAGAGATCATAGATGTAGACAATGATGGAGATCTTGATTTACTGAGTTTTGATCTTTCAGGTTCCTTTGTTGTCTACTATAAAAACATGCAGGAAGAGGAAGGCTTATCTCGAGATAGTATGAGATTTGAAATTGGTGATTTTTGCTTTGGGAAATTTATGGAATCTGGCGTATCAGGTTCCATCTCGCTAAGTAATGATCCTGAACAGTGTGCTAGTAGACTTAAAGACAACGACGATCATTTGAGAGGTGGGGGAGGTGTGCATGCTGGTTCTACGATTATGGGTTTTGATGATGGATTAGACGGAGATATAGATTTAGTGCTTGGAGATTTGAGCAGTGGTCTTTTGGTATTCGCCGAGAATGGTGGAACCCCTGAAGAAAGCTTCATGACCAATTGGGAAAATAATTTTCCCACATATGATGTAGGTGTTAATATGCCTTTTTTTCTTGGCAGTTTTAATGTAGATGTGAACGGAGATGGATTAAAAGATATGCTCGTTAGTCCGAACTCAACTGGTCTGTCTCAAAATTTTGAAAATGTACTTTATTACCAGAATACAGGTATTGCTAATGAGTTGTTCAATTTTAGAAGTAATCGATTTTTGATAGAAGAAACTATTGATTTTGGTTCGTTATCTGAGCCTCTGTTTGTTGACGAAAATGCCGATGGACTTATGGATATGTTGATCGCCACCAATGGTTTTTTTGGGAATGATACGCCAATTGAAGGTATGTTTCTCGTACTATATAGAAATACAGGAACAGCTAGCAGTCCAGAGTATACTCTGGTAGATGACAATTATCTAGATTTCAATGAGCTCACGACTACCTCATCCAATCCTCATCCTGCGATAGGTGATATAGATGGTGATGGTGACATGGATTTACTGATAGGATTGATGGATGGAAATCTATACCTGTATGAAAATACAGCAGGTCCAAATCAACCATTCAATTTCCAACTCAGAATTAACTACATGGATATCAACATAGGCCCCAGAGGTAAGCCAGAGATTGCAGACCTTAATGGAGACGGACTTGCAGATATTCTAATTGGAGAGCGGACAGTAAATGTCAACAACACTGATCCTGATGATGTCTACTTTGGCAGCATTGCCTACTATGAGAATATCGGCGAATTGGGTAATCCTCAGTTTAACCCTGATCTCGCTAGTCTCCCCAATAATCCAGCATTGGGTCGTATTAGAACGTCTATAACTAATTCTAATTTTGACAGAAATAATAGCGCACCACATACTGTAATGGTTGGCGATGATGTACACTTACTAATAGGCTCTTCTCCAGGAAATATCAAAAGATACCTTGTTAATCAAGATAATCTGGGTGCTCAATTTGAATTACTGGACTCTATTGTTGGCGGCATCAATGAAGGCTGGAATACAACATTGTCCACAGCAGATATAGACAATGATGGCTTTTTGGAAATGGTAGTAGGAAACGAACGAGGTGG
>CAZPUF010000127.1:0-8719 GCA_964589705.1 uncultured Saprospiraceae bacterium
GATGGATTATGGGCTTTCTCTCTGACCAGTACGCTTGTTTTATTATTTCATCAAGCCTATTCCCGTCAAATACTTTTATTGATCTCCATGATATCATTGGTAGGATTTGAATTAGCGCAGCATCTGAGTTGGATTCATGGAACGGCGGATATATATGACCTTGTGATAATGGTCCTTTGTGCGGCACTGGCTTTTTTCATTACAACGAAAAAACAACTTTATGTACAACTTCTTGAAACTCATTAGCCTGCTTGGTCTATTTTTCCTTATTGGCACAGCGACTTCAGAGGACAACATAGAAACTTTAGAATATGAGTGTACTATAGAATTGACTAATGATGCATTTATACTGACCAGCCTCACTGATGCAGATATAACTAACGCAAACCTGACTGCTTTACTAATCCGTGATACAGTAAACTTATCTGTAGATTCTATATCATATTATAGCTTAACAGGCTACTCTCAAGAGGCATTGACTACAGATACTATCTTATTCAGTTCCTTCTCCGCTGATAGAGATACTGCTACTTTACCATCTGGTACAATACCATCAAGTTTCAGTTTGGATTTCTTTGATGACATCAATGAGATTGAATACTCCAAAGTGCATTTGTTTTAAGATGGCTTGGACTAGGTGAATAGGTCTTATTCGTTCATAATCGATGATTCATTCTTTTAGTCCCGAATCCGCTTTACGCGTTATCTCTGAAAATCAGAGAAAATTGCATGAACAATCAATGAATTCCTAAGGTTTATTAGAGGTATGGCTCTTGAGGAGACTAATTCTCAGAACTTAAAAGCCTATATTTGCGCCCTGATTCTAAAAAACGAACAATAGGATGGATTCTAAAGACCTGATCTACTTAGATAATAACGCGACAACCCCCACGGACCCTAGGGTTGTGGAGGCCATGCTTCCTTTCTTCAGCAATCATTTTGGCAATGCAGCCAGCCGTAATCATCCTTTTGGGTGGGTAGCGGAAGATGCTGTGGATAAAGCAAGAGGACAGATTGCTAACCTTATCAATGTCGATCCAAGAGAAATAATCTTCACTTCTGGTGCTACAGAAGGAGATAACTTGGCGCTCAAAGGAGTATTTGAGATGTATGCCAAAAAAGGGAACCATATAATTACGCTAAAGACTGAGCACAAAGCCGTACTTGACTCTTGCAAAAAGATAGAAAAGTTAGGTGGAGAGGTTACATATATGGATGTAGATCGAGAAGGCCTAGTAGATCTTAAAGCGCTAGAGGCTGCAATCACAGATAAAACTATTCTCGTATCGATCATGTTCGCCAACAATGAGACAGGTGTGATACAACCTATGAAGGAAATAGGAGAAATCTGTGCCCGAAAAGGTGTTCTCTTTATGAGTGATGCCACACAAGCCGTAGGAAAGATTCCTGTGGACCCTAAGGCCCTTGGTATTCATCTGATGGCATTTACTGGTCATAAGATGTATGGACCTAAAGGCGTTGGTGCACTCTTTGTCAATAGGAAGAGTCCGAGAGTAAAGGTTACAGCACAAGTAGATGGTGGAGGACATGAGAGAGGGATGCGATCTGGAACCCTTAATGTACCTGGTATCGTAGGATTTGGAAAGGCAGCAGAATTGTGTCATCTAGAAATGGAATCTGAGGCAAAGAGACTCTCTGGCCTAAGAGACAAATTGGAAACGGAATTGTGCAAAATAGAAGAGACCTATATCAACGGAAGCACTCAAAATAGGATGCCCCACGTCACCAATATTTCATTTAAGCATGTAGAAGGTGAGGGACTGATGATGACTTTCAATCAGCAAATTGGTGTTTCGTCAGGATCAGCCTGTACATCTGCTTCTCTAGAGCCATCATATGTATTAATGGCATTAGGCCTTGGAGATGATTTGGCTCATAGTAGTTTGAGATTGAGTCTTGGAAGATTTACCACAGATGAAGAAATCGATGTTGCTATCAAGCAAATTGGAGAGGGAGTACATCACATGAGAGACTTGAGTCCAATATGGGAAATGTACAAGGAAGGCATCGACCTAGATCAGGTAGAATGGTCGGCGCACTAGTAGAAGAGAAACTTATTACAGCATATATTTGTATATCAATAAAGTAAACTAACAACCATGGCATATTCTGAAAAATTACTTGACCACTTCAAGAAGCCAAAAAATGTAGGCACATTGGATAAAAGCAGCGATGCAGTAGGCACTGGACTTGTAGGCGCCCCTGAATGTGGTGATGTAATGAGGTTACAGATAGAAGTAGATCAGGAATCAAAGGTAATCAAGGACGCTAAGTTCAAAACATTTGGATGTGGTTCTGCAATCGCTTCATCGTCATTAGCTACTGAGTGGCTCAAAGGCAAGACTGTGGACGAAGCACTTCAAATAGACAATATGGCTATCGTAGAAGAACTAGCTCTACCACCTGTAAAGATCCACTGTTCTGTATTAGCCGAAGATGCTATTAAAAGTGCAGTAGCTGATTACAAGAAAAAGAATGGTCTAGAAGACTAGTTTACATTTCTTTCTTCAACGCTTTAAAAGACCAATGTTATGTTATTTGTAGCAGACAGCGCAAAACAGAAAATCACAGCATTGATGACAGAAGCAGGGCTCAATGAAGAACACTTCGTTAGAGTATCTGTGACTTCAGGAGGTTGTAGTGGTTTGTCTTATAATCTGGATTTTGATAATGCTTCACTTCCTGATGATCAAGTATTCGAGGACAACGGTGTAAAGGTTGTGACAGACCTCAAAAGCTTTTTGTACTTATGTAATACGACCCTAGAGTTCTCTGGAGGGTTAAACGGAAAAGGCTTCTCATTCAATAATCCAAATGCATCCAGAACCTGTGGTTGTGGAGAAAGCTTTGCTGTATAAATTTTGAGCTCCTTCTAGATTGTGGTGCTTTACCTCATGGTCTTTCAATTTGTATCCTATTGACTTTTACGGTTCATCCTTTAAGTAACAAACAGAATATATGTTACGTGCTTTTTTAATCGGTGCAATTAGCCTTTTAAGCTATGTCAACGGGAGTAGTCAGAGAGCTTATCTGGTTGATATATCTAAGACAGCGCTTATTCATAAGAATGGGGAAGTTACAGAGACCTTATCTACAGATTTTCTGCCAGACAAAGTGAAGAGAGTCCAAGATCTTATCATAGCCAAAAAGTATAGTCACTGGGTCATAAACGATACGACTTTCCTTGCTGACCTCAGAAATCAAGCACTATATAAAAAACTGCCAGGAGAACCATCAATATATATTAGAGATGATCATAGTGCAATGCGTAACCGGGCAAATGAGTTGTATCAGCAGATACAAGGAGACTTTGTAGGCAATATTCAAAGCCAGTTCTGCCGAGAATATATTATCACAAATAACAAGGATCATTTCAGTGCATATAAGTGTGCTGCCGCACTGCCTTATACTAATATATTTGAGCTTCCCTACTCCTTGCCAGGCTTTCCAGTACAACAAGATATCGTTATCACTAAAAATGGCCATGAAGTCCCTGTCAGAATGACTTTTAATATAGAGAAGGCGATTATTCCAAAGGATATGGCCATTCAAATAAAAATCCTTGAAAACCAAATCAGCAACCTTTCAGGTAATCAAGACAGATGCCCAGAGGATAAGAATGTATTTGATAAATTAGACCAGAGACTCATCAGACAAATTTCTGAAGCCGTCAGTCCTTATCCAACAAAACTTTCACCCTATCCTAATATGATCTATAATATTCCTGTATTGGATGGGTCTATAGATAAATTAGAATTATTCGATGGAGAAGAATTGACCAAAACAGTTTTGTACAATAACAAATCCCAACCTATTCAAATCGTCAATAACGGATCGAACAAAGACACCTTGGATCTCCAGTATCCAATGCAAGAAAATAATATTCTGGCCAGCTTTCCAATAGAGGCTATGACAAAGGATGACAATCTGCAAAGCACGTATTTTGATCAATCTACTCGCACATTGATAGACAGAAAGGAAGGAAAACTGTATGCCTCTACAGTCGACGAAGATTTAAAATTTACGGAAGTTAAGATTAAGGACCTAAGTGCTGACAAACCTGTGAATGACTTGAAATGGGAGTCAGAATTAAAATATCAATACAAGGAAGACCAACTCACTGCTATCTATAATCAAGTTACTGAAGACAATGAAGATTATTTGACATACTATGATAGTGGGTTATTGAGAAGTTGGAACTCAAAATCTATGACCTTCGATGGATTAAGAGGACAGGTATGTTACTCCTACGCCATAGGAGAGATAAAGCCAGGTCTATGGGAAGCTCAGATAACAAGAGATTGGCCATTTAGCGAATCAGAGATTAACATATATAGATTTGATTCTAATTTCAACGTAATATATTCTGACTCAAGATTCCACTCAACTAAAATCAAGAAAGTAGAGGACCACTACAATATCATCTACAGCAACAGCTCATCAGCTGATAAGTAATTATTTTTAAGTCTGAACCTTAGGGTAAATTGTGGCCCGAATAGGATTGTTAGTCAGATTATATCTTTCATCCAAAACTGAGGCATTAATATACTGAGTACCACACTCGTCCAATTGTCCATAACCCTCATGGATATGACCAAATACATGTGCCTGAGGTCTAATAAGATTTATTTTCTCTTTCAATTCTGCACAACCTACCGCTTGTCCAGAAATTGTTTTGTCTAATTTGCTATATGGTGGGCCGTGTGTAATGAGCACATCTGTTTGGTAAGGAATTAAATCCCAATGTTGTTTTATATCGAGACCTCTCTGTCTATTAAAAGCCCAATCATAGAACCACGGCGTAATAGGAGATCCCCAGAAATGAATGCCTTCAATACTAACACCACTATCGTTTAGATATATGACATCATTAGGAATCAGCCTGTCTATTTCAAAATCAATAGCCTGTTCAAAATAGAAATCATGATTACCTGCTATGAAAATCTTATATGTGTAATCTAAATCCTTAAACCAATTCAAAAACTGATCAATCTCTTCAAGGCTTCCTTTGCTAGAAACATCACCAGCATGTATGATCATATCACCTCCTTTAAGGAGGAGTTTTGCATGTAGCCCATGTGTATCTGATATAAATGTTATATCCATGGACGTCTACTCTATATTGAGGCCTTTGTTATTTGTATCTTCATGAAACTGATCAAATACCTTATCTACCGGCTCCCACAATTCTATTTTGTTACCGTCAGGATCGAGGATGTGTACAAATTTTCCATAGTCATATACTTCAATCTCGTCACAGATAGTCACGCCTTCCTTCTTCAATTCTCCAACCAACCACTCCAAATCATCCACTCTATAATTAACCATAAATGGACTTTCAGTCTGACTAAAGTGATCGCTATCTCTTGACATAGTACTCCATTGCAGATAACAACTTTTATCGGGATTATTCCATTGTCGTGTTTTGAATGTAGCACCATAATCATTCGTCTCCAAACCCAGATGGCGAGCATACCATTCTCTTAATTTCTTAGGATCATCCGTTTGAAAAAAAATACCCCCAACACCTTTGACTCTTCTTTTATCTGCCATAGTTATTGCTTTTATAGTTTTCTAAAAATTTAAGATAGGTCTGTATGTTGAGATTAGGATTCGAAATTATTTTATACAAGGTTTAATAGGTCCTTAAAAACAAACCTAAGGTGATAGCACCTATACCATAACTACCTTCAGCAAAAATCCCAAATCTATCAAAAATGTTATATCTAATTCCTGCACCTGCTCCCCAAGCAGTATATTCTATTTGCTCTTCTACACGAGGACCAACATAACCAGGATCATTATTGACATCTTCAAATCCAAGACCTAAAGCAAAAAAAGCATACGTGTCGATTCTATCATTCTCAATTATGTACGGAAGATATATAACTCTGGCAGCGAAAATAATTTCAGTTCTATTCCCCTCTTCTATATTCTGAGTTCTCAGATTTATAATTCCGCCAAACCCAAAATCACCTATTTTATCAATACCATCATCCAACACTCTCTCTATACTATATGTCCCTCCATGTCCCTCACCTGCACTATATGCTAAGCCATGGATTCTTGAGTATTTTTGTGCCAAGACAGCATTTTGGCATGCTAATCCCAGCATACTCAAAATGATGATTATGATTTTCCATTGCATAATGTTTGTTTATGTCTACATAATTCTCTCCGTCTTAATGCCCATCTCATCGGTTTCTTTCCCCCATTCATCATAAAAAGATAAGAAGTCCAGTCTAAGCGCTTTAAATTAATAGTGTAATTATCAAAACATCAAATCTAAACAAATGAAATACTTCAACACATTAACCTTCCTATTAGTCATCACTTCTCTTTTTTCTCAGCGAATTACTCAAGAACTAGCCGATTTCAATACTCTAGATGTTGCTACTGGTGTAGAAGTTACACTAAGACAAGGCAATCCAAAAGCAGATATTAATGTCAAAAAAGGGGATATTGAAGATCTCATCGTAGAAGTCAAGGGATCAGAATTGAGGATAAAATTTAAAAATAAAAGAGGATGGAATTGGTCTAATGCATCTAGACATGCTACAATAGATCTTTACTGTGGAAATCTAAAATCGATCGAAACATCATCTGGTGCCAGTGTTGAATCAGACTTTACTATTAATACCAAGCATTTTGCAGCTGATGCTTCCAGTGGTTCTAAGATCTCAGTATCTGTTGAATCCAACAGCTTTACAGCGGATATATCTTCAGGCGCCTCAGTAGAAGTGGATGGAGTTACTGATGCACTAGAAGTAGATGCCAGCTCAGGTGCATCTTTCAAAGGCATTCGTATGAAAGCCAAAGAAGTTAATGCAGACGTCTCAAGTGGCGCAAATATCAAAGTCTGGTCAACTGATAAATTTGTTGGTGACGCCAGCTCTGGAGGATCCATAAAATTTAAGGGCAATCCTAAGCATACAAACATTGATTCTGGCAAATGGTCTGGTGGTTCAATTGTCAAGATATAGACCATTTTAGCTAAATCAAGTGTAAGGCTCAATTTGTAAGGATTGGGCCAATGTTTACTAAAAATTCTGTCTTTTTCTCATTTTGAGGCCATTTTGAAGCGTTGTAGCCAACTCTAGCAATTTCTAGATTAGAATATCCAACAACTTCCACTGTTTACTCATCATTAAAGTGCTACTTTTGCGCTTTGTTGATCTAAATCTTATATAGGTAAGGAGAATTTTTGCGAGCATGAGTGAGAAAAAGGCTAAGAAATTATACGATTACCAGGCAAGAGATTTGGAACATATATTCGAACGGTTCCAAAACTGCCCCCCAGACTACAAGCTACTCTATCAACTGCCTACAGGAGGTGGAAAGACTGTCATATTCTCAGAAATCACGAGGAAGTATATTGCTGATAAAAACAAGAAAGTACTGATCCTTACCCATAGAATTGAATTAGCTTCTCAGACTTCTTCTATGCTATCTGAATTTGGGGTCGCTAATATGATTATAGACAGCAAGGTCAAAGAAGTCAGTGCCGATGATAGCCACAATTGTTACGTGGCCATGGTAGAAACTCTTAATAACCGCCTTCAGGAAAAAGTAGTCTCTTTTGATAATCTTGGTTTGATAATTATCGATGAGGCCCACTATAATTCTTTTAGAAAGCTATTCAAATACTTCGAACAACAGTTTATTCTTGGTGTGACTGCGACACCTCTGTCATCCAACATTAAACTACCGATGAAGGACTCTTACCAGGAACTGATCTGTGGGTCTTCCATAGGTTATCTGGTAGAGCAGGGTTTCCTAGCTAAAGCGACTACATATACTTATGATGTATCACTAGGCTCATTAAAAGTAGGTATCAATGGTGACTACACTGTCAAGTCTTCGGAGATGCTATATGGGAATATACTGATGCAGAATAAGTTGTTATATGCTTATCGAGAGCGATGCCAAAAGAAGAAAACGTTGATATTTAACAATGGGATTAACACATCAAAGCAAGTGTTTGCCACTTTTCATGAGGCAGGATTTGAAAATATCAGACATCTGGATAGCACCATGGGCAAACCAGAAAGGCATGAAGTTGTAGCTTGGTTTAGAGATACACCTGGTGCTATACTGACTTCAGTAGGTATCTTGACTACTGGTTTTGATGAGCCAAGTATAGAGGCTATTGTTATGAATAGAGCCACTAAGTCTCCTACGCTATATTATCAGATGATAGGCCGTGGTTCGCGTAAGTTGCCCACCAAGTCTGATTTTATAGTTGTCGATTTGGGTAACAATGCAGCAAGATTTGGTCTATGGACAGCAGATGTGGATTGGCAAAAAATATTTAAGGCACCCGATTTATATCTCCTTAGCTTAGCTACTGATGAAGAAATAGAAAGAAAGTTTCGATATGTCATGCCTAAGGAGCTCAGAGCAATGTTTCCTAATTCTGACATTATAGACTTTGACATAAAGGCAGAGAATGAAAAAATAGTTGCCGCTGGACTCAAATCCTCTACAGTACTTGACAAATCCATAGAACTCCACGCCAATATGATTGTAGAAAACAGTGATGAAATCACTAAGGCATTTGCATTGGCTCGAATGTTAGAAGATGAAATACATTATAGAGTAAAACAATACTGCTACCTCATCTCAAAGAGTACACGGAACTACAGAGAATGGCTATTGGAAGACTACATCAGAAGATTAAAGAAGGTGATTATGATGA
>CAZPUF010000128.1:0-8688 GCA_964589705.1 uncultured Saprospiraceae bacterium
TTATGATATAGTGCTGTTAAGTAATTAGAAAAATTATCAATTTCATCTAACCGATCTCGCGAGGTCATCCAACTTGCTACGACATCTCCACCGAATCCATTGGCATAAAATCTATTGAGTGCCTCTGGCGCTACTATAAAGTGTGTCTCAGGGTCAAAGGCTTTGAACTTATACAACATTTGCTCACACAACATCTTGGAACCATGAAGGCAAAACCAGAAATACTTGGTCTTCGCTGAAAGCGTACCGTAGGTCACATATCGGGCAGTCTTCTGTGTAGATAGATACCCAGTAATTATCTCCATATTAATTTATTAGTTAATCTGACGTCTTACTTCAACAACTGTCCACCGTCCACTGGAATGTAATTACCTACCATATAACTACCTGCCTGAGAACATAAATAAATCACTAAGCCAGCAATATCAGTCGGTCTACCTACCCTACCAACCAAGGTCCCTTTAGCGGCTTCCTTGGGATCCATAAAGGCTGTCATCTTACTTTTGAAAAAACCAGGAGCTATTGTATTTACAAGCACATTTTGGGGTGCCAATTCTTTAGCCATCATTTTTCCAAGCTGTGCTACTGCGGCTTTACTCGGCCCATATGAGTAGGCCATAAATGAATCTGATTCTACAGCTGCAATAGAACTTATCATAATGACTCTGCTTGGATCATCCTGGTTGGCGTTTTTCTTAAGCATCGGTAGCAGGCGTTGGGTTAGAAAAAATGGAGACTTGACATTAAGCGTCATAATTTTATCCCATCCTTTCTCTGGAAATTCCTCTAAAGGTGCACCCCATGTAGCCCCAGCATTATTAATAAGAATGTCTATGTGTGATTCTTTTGCAGACAATTTGTCTACAAAAGCATTGATATTATCTAGAAGAGATAAGTCTGCTGGTAGTGCAACACACTCTCCCTGGCCTAAAGCATTCATCTCTACTGCTACTTTCTCACAAGCCTCTGCAGTACGTGAAGTTATATACACCTTTGCGCCTGACTCTATAAGTCCTTGAGTGATCATCAATCCTATACCTCTAGATCCTCCTGTCACCAAGGCCACCTTACCATCCAATCGAAAAAGATTCTCTATCATTTTATATCTAATTATTTGGTCATTAACTTTTTAGCGTAGCCGGCAAATACGTCAGCAGCATACTGAAATTTCTTCATACGCTGATCCGTAGATTTTCCATTTACATATCTCTGATATAGTTGGGCTGCAATGACACCAATTCTTAGAAATGCAAAGGCATGATACCAATTGATATTATCCATAGAAAAACCTGTGTACTCTGCATATTTATCTATCACAAACTGCTTATCAGGAAATTCCTCTGAGAGGTAGATCGGCAGATTATATTTATCAAAATATGGTTCACGCCAATAGCTTAAGGTAGTCCCTAAGTCTACCAAGGGGTCACCTAAGGTGGTCATATCCCAATCAAATACAGCCGTGACTTGGTCAGGATTTTGTGGGTGAAACTGACAATTATCAAGCTTCAAGTCATTGTGTATAATAGATATGGCTTGTGGCGTTGGGACATTTGTCGTGAGTAACTCTATGACTTCATCCATTCCGTTGGAATTGTCTCCTTTAACCAAACTCCATCTTTTAGCTAAGCCTGCCAGCTGCCTTTCTAGAAAGCCTTCTGGCCTACCCAATTCTGTTAAGTCAGCTTGTTCGTAGTCTACTTTATGCAAGTCAGCAGATACCTTAACCAGTGCTTCTGTAAGTCGCTCCGCTACCTTATCATACGACTTAAAGCAATCTATTACATGGGTACGGACAACAACACCAGTCTTTCGTTCGAGGACAACAAAGGGTGCTCCAATTACACTCTCATCATCACAATAATGATAAGCTCTGGGTGCTTGCGGAAAGAATTTGTATAATTTGGATAACACTCTATATTCTCGCTTCATATCGTGAGCGCCAGGTGCAATCTTACCAAAAGGTGGCCTTCTTATCACGAGCTCTTTCCCCCCAAAGGTGAGTAGATAAGTCAGATTTGCATGACCACCATGGAATTGCATGACCTCCATCTCCCCCATGGTCTCATTGGGTAAGGTAGTCCTTAGATACCCTTCTAGAGCAGGCCAATCTTGCTCTTCGCCCTGTCTGACTTGTTTTGCTTTATCCATGTCTTTTACCTCTTCACTAATTACATTTCATCAAGATACTGGGTCATTGGACCTATCTCTCCATGTGACTTAATGATATTGCGACCTAACTGGTACATATGGACTTCATCAGGACCATCAGCCAATCTAAGTACACGACCCCAACTGTAAAAGTCCATTAATGGTGTATCATTGGTCATACCTTTCCCGCCAAAGATTTGCATCGCTCTATCAGTGACCTCGCATAGCATCTGAGGCACAACAATCTTAATCATGGAAATTAGTGTTTTTGCTCCTTTGATCCCTTTACGGTCTATGGTATCCGCCGCATGTAAGGTCAGTAGCCTTGCCTGCTCTATTTCACAAGCAGAGCGAGCGATGTCCTGTCTGATTGAACTATATTTTGATATCTCTTTGCCGAAGGTGGCTCTTTCTTTCACACGACGACACATGTACTCTAATGCTCTCTCTGCCTGACCTACCATACGCATACAATGATGGATACGACCTGGGCCTAAACGACCCTGTGCAATGTCAAATCCTCTGCCCTCTCCTAGCAACAAATTACTCACAGGCACCCGAACATCTTTTAGTTCTATCTCAGCATGACTTCCTGCATAATAATGAAAGTCATTAAATACTGGAAGTCTTCTTATCTTATTGACTCCAGGCGCATTGGCAGGTACAATGATCATACTCTGTTGACTGTGGGGTGCGCCATCAGGATCGGTTTTGCCCATGACTATAAACAGCTCACATTTTTCATGATAAGCACCTGATGACCACCATTTACGTCCGTTAATAACGTATTCGTCTCCCTCCCGCTTGATGCTGCACGAAATATTACGTGCATCAGAAGAGGCCACTAAGGGCTCAGTCATCAAAAATGCTGAACGAATCTTACCATTCATGAGTGGTATAAGCCATTGTGCTTTTTGGTTATCTGAACCATACTTTGCGAGTACTTCCATATTACCTGTATCTGGCGCGGAACAATTAAATACTTCTGAAGCCCAAATTACTTTACCCATCTCCTGAGCAAGTGGCGCATATTCCAAATTGGTCAATCCAGGACTCAAATCTCCGTAATCTTCTGGCAAAAATAAATTCCATAGCCCTTCGGCTTTTGCCTTATCTTTAAGCATATCCAACTTTGGAAACACATGGGATGGATTTGCTTCTGCGTATGCTCTATGTTCCTTCTCCAAAGGATAAATATGTCGGTCCATAAATGACCGTAGCCTATCTATTTGTTGATGTGTCTTTTCTGTGAACTGAAAGTGCATAAATTATATATATAAGCTTGCTTTTGAGTAATTTCCAATTAAGGCCATAAGAAAGAAATTCTCTGTAAAATAGAACTAATAATAACAATGTCTAGAAAGGCCATTGTTCATTTAGATAAGACTTATGATATTCAACTATAGTTATAAGGATATACCACCATCTATAGGAAGGGCATGACCTGTCACATAAGAAGACTTTTCTGAGGCCAACCAGCTAATGGCATCAGCTATTTCGGATGTCTCAGCAAACCTCCTCTGAGGAATTGAACGCAGCAATTTGGCTTTCAGCTCAGGATAATCTTCCAACAAATCATTTTCAAACAAAGGTGTATGCGTGAATGAAGGACAAACGCAATTGATGCGGATATTATATCTCGCATATTCTAAGGCCGCACTTTTGGTCATTCCCACCACTGCAAATTTACTTGCTGAGTAGGATATCCCCGTAGTAGAAGCTTTAATCCCAGCAACAGAAGATATATTAATGATGTTACCAGACTTTTGTTTGACCATGTGGGGCAAAGCTGCTTTCATACCATAGAAAACTCCCGATTGGTTGACAGCTATTACTTTGTCCCAATCTTCAAGCGTATGGTCTGCTACTCGCATATAAGACTTTGGACCAATACCTGCATTATTAACCAACAAATCAATCTGACCAAAATGGCTGACTGTCTTCTCTATCAGTGTTTGCACTTCCACATAACTAGACACATCACTTTTATAAAATATAGCATCGGCGTCATTCTCCTTGAGTACTTCTACAAATTCTTTTCCTGCCACTTCATTGATGTCAGAAACGACTAATTGAAATTTGTCTTCTGCTAACTTTCTGCAAGCTGCCAGTCCAATCCCTGAGGCACCGCCTGTTACTACTGCTACCATTTAATCTAGTTTGATTTGAGGTTCTCACTAATATAACAATAAGGGTAGTTGGGAGTTCAATGACGCAATAAGACTTTTTGTCAAATTCCTATTCTGACGTATCTCTTTAATCAAAAATTGAGTTATTGTAGAAAATTGCCAAAAGATTAATTTGTAAGGTGTATCACAATTTAAAGATCACAACATCAAAAAACCGTTGTTATTTAATTTCTACCACACTCTCTACCAAATAATGATCTGAAAAATCACTTCGGTGAATGTTATGGTCAAGTATATCAATATTATCATCTGCAAAAATGTAATCAATACGAAGTGCAGGAATTTTCTCTCCGAAAGTAGAGCCTATGCCTAGTCCCTCATCTAACCATGAATCTTGCATATTTTCACTCAAGACTCTGTAGACATGAGACTGAGGTGTATCGTTCATATCTCCGCATATTATTACAGGATGAGGAGACTCAGCCTTATGAGACACCATCTGATGAGCTTGGGTAACTCGATGAATAGAAAACTTTTGATAATGTCTTACAACTCCAAGTAAGGCAGAATTACTCATAGCCTCTGGCGCTGTCTCTGCTATAACATCTGGCACCTCGCCATCATGACGATTAGATTCCAAGTGGGTGGTGTATACACGGATAACTTGATTATTAATTGATATGTCTGCCCATAGGCAAATGTTGGCTGAAGTAGATTTGAAATCGACCATACCTCTATCGACTATTGGCCACTTGCTCAGTATAGCTACAGACTTTCCATCTAACTGATATCTATAAGGAAAAGTCATCGCCTCACCTATATATGTACTTGTCCGTTCTCCGTACTCTTGAAGACAGAGTATATCTATATGATCATTTTCCTTAAGATGGGCTTTAAAATTAGCACCAATGGTAGACTGGTCTTCTTTTGGAGCAAAAACTATAGGCTTAGAAAAATTGGCGTTATAGGTGGCTATAGAAATAGACTTATCAGAAGATCCTGGAAGGCTAACCGTAAATAACTTTTGACAACTGGGTATTCCTATTATCAATGTGAACAAGGAAATAACAGTATATTTCTTATACCAAAAGAACCAAACTGTTATAGCTATTAGATTGGCAAATAATAAAGCAGGATATCCCAATCCCAATATTGGAAGCAAACCAAGAGTACTTGGATGCACATGAGGAGCGATATATGAGCCAATGGTCATAATCACAAGTAGTACATTCAAGATCACAAATAATTTCTTCACAAAAACTTCAATTCTTAGGATTATTAATATCAATAAATTGCTAACGGCGCAAGAAATAGGGGTCCTCTGCTATTCGCCAAACATTTAATTTTCTCAAATTTAATCTTATACTCAATCTCTCAAAGAATCTGGTATTTGCATATGGGATATCAAATTCATTAGAGAAAAAGAGTGGATAATAAATTCCAAGGTAATCTCCCAATTCTACACCCAAACCTATTGAATATAGAAACTGTCCTTCCAGAGGATTATTCAATAAAGTTTTGTTTGAAAAATATGCAAGATCCGCAAAAACCTTTGGCTCTATTGTTTTTAATTCAGATGGAAAGTCAATTTTAATATTGGAAGCAAGCATAAAGTCATTACTGCCAGTAAATCTAAAAGCTGAACCTACCGGCATCTTAAAGCCGCCTTCCTCTATTTTGATATCATTGAATTCGTCTACACCTAGTGATGATCGATTAATGAAGAATCCTTCAAAGGTGTGATCGGTATGCCCCTCTTGTGTCAGCGCAAAAGAGCCTCGTGTGATGCCATCACTAAAGTTAGCACTGTTTCTTTGTGAATTAATTAGGAAGTAGCCTCCAAATATTCTCCAATCTATTTTTGAATGTTCCTTGTAGTACATCTTTCTTTCATGTGACAGACTGAGCTTGAGATAGCTATGTGATTCTGCAAAAGAATTTTCGTAAGACTCAAATTCTAATTGTATAAGATTATTGACTTGTGAGAGTCTGTTTAATTTGCTATTACTAAAGTTTAGTTGATGTACTAAGGTGACTTCTGGGTCTTGAATATTTTCAAGGTCAAACTGTGCCACATCCGCAGAGATATAATGCAACTTATAGGACAATACAGCAGGAGAGGTAATACCTCTCCTTAGGTGAAGAGTGAGAGAGGGTTGCAATTTATTATAGGCTAAAAATTCTTCTTCTCTGTCGATGAGATTTAATTCATTATATGAATATCGTCTTCCAGATAATCCCAAGGTGATTTTTTCGAAGGTCTTATGCTGATAAGTATAGATATCCTTTTCTACACCAAACACGCCAGTAAGATTACCAGATCTTAACCCATAATTTGGCTGGAGATACCAGCGTATATCTCTGGTCGGCACTAAAGCATTATAGAGACCAAGTCCCAACATTAGACCATCATTGACATTATAACTAACTGCAGGGTGCCAATTAATCGGTCTTGAAATTAGATCAGAGAAGATACCTAAACCTCTTACCTTAATTGGGCCTTTTTTGACAAGCTTCCCAATTTGCTTTATGTTATTTTGTCTCCTCACATCCAAGAGTGGGGTCTCTCCATTAATCAACAGGGAAGCATAATCCAAGTCAGGTATAGATATACGGTGATTATCAGATTGAGGCTCTACCCATTGGCTAAAAATAAGTTCTCCGTTATCATTATAACCGCTTATTTGAAAAGGGATAGAAGTATCGTATTTATTTTCAACTGTAACATAAAGTGAGTGATCTTCTCCTTCAATAGACCCTATTTTAAAATCATGTAGAAAATTTTCTTCTATAATACCCTGAAAAAACCAACCTAGCTCTTTACCTGTTACCTCTTCTAACGAAGCCTGTAAATCTTTAGGTCCCGGATGCTTATTTGTCCATTTTTTGTAAAAGGCTTGCAAACCTGTTCTCATCTCTGACTCACCTAGATAGTTTTCCAGGTATTGTAGACTCATCGCCATCCGCTCATAACTATTCGACCCATAGGATAAAACGTCAACCTTGCCATAGGTATCACCTACACTATTGATAGAAGGCAATTTAGCGCCACAGTGTAGATGACATACACCAGTTTGCAATACGGTGTATCTATCATCAGGGTTCCTAAACCAAGGAATAATATTAGCATCAAAATTTGGACGGGCATAATAGGCATCGTTGTATTTTCTCTCAATGTATGAGTTGAGACCCTCGTCCATCCAAGGATAAGCTCGTTCATTAGACCCTATAGCACTTTGGAACCAATTATGACCAATCTCATGTGCTATCAGATTATCTATACGTTGTTGCTCATAAGGCACATCTACAGTACTGAGCATAGGGTACTCCATTCCACTTCCTGAGCCATTAGCCCAATGGAGCATGGAATACTGAGGATAGGGATAGGGTCCAACTTCTGATGAATAAAAGGCTATGGCAGTTTTGATATGCTCTATGACTTTATGACTGTTCTCTGAGTCATTAGTCAACAAGTAAATAGGAATAGACTTATCACCTACACTCACCTTATCGGACATGTGTTGCATCCTATTAGTTGTAAACCAAGCAAAATCAGGCACCGACTTGGCTATAGATGTAACTACTCTTCGTCCATCTTTAGAGTTGTCTGCATCTGCCAATCCAGTATATACTATTTCGAAACTCTCAGGGACATCCATCGTTACTTCATAATCACCATATTCCGCATAATACTCTCCTATGTCCAAATAAGGCATTTGATGCCATCCGTCTCTGTCATACACTGCCGGCTTAGGGTACCACTGAGTCATTCGATACAGTCCATTTTGGCGACCAGGTCTGCTGAATAATGCAGGTATTTGTATCCGTGCATTGATCTCCAAATTTATTTTTTCTCCAGATCTGAGTGGCTGTACCAACTTGACTTCTACGATATCCTTGTGCAGTTTGCCCTCATGATGGTATGGGGTCAAAACCAGCAGCGAATCATCTTGTGTAAAGCTTATGTTTTTATAACCTCCTAAATCTTCCTTAGGTGCAAAGTAAAAATCTCTGATACCCATTGTCAACCGTTGCTCAGAGAATGCCGAAGTTTTATCACTAAATGCGTTCCACCAGAGATGAAAATAAATTGACGACAAGTCATTAGGCGAATTATTAGTATAACTGACCACACTTTTGAGTTCAAGAAGCTCTGATATAGTATCTAACTTCACATAAATTCGATGATCTACTTTTTGTTGGAAATAATCATCAGAGTAACTTTGACCAAAGACCATCAACTGTACAGCACAAAAGATAATGAAAATGTTAATTAATTTGGTCTTCACATTAAATATTTTAATAATATTTATTTTACACAATAATAGGGAAATATGATGAAAAGTGGTATGTTCTTATTAATGTCAATATTCCTGATTGCCGGCTGTAAAACCACTAGCAAATTAGGCAA
>CAZPUF010000129.1:0-8681 GCA_964589705.1 uncultured Saprospiraceae bacterium
AGTAAGAAGAGATATAATTAGACAGACTGCAGGTGCCAATAGCGGACATCCAGGAGGATCCCTAGGTTGCGCAGATTTTTTGACTGCACTCTATTTTAGAGTGATGAATCATAATCCAAAATTTAAAATGGCCGGTAAGGGAGAAGATATATTCTTCCTGTCTAATGGACATATATCACCAGTGTGGTACAGCATCCTTGCAAGAAGTGGTTACTTTAAAGTATCCGAACTCAAAACCTTCAGAAAAATTAATTCTAGGTTACAAGGTCATCCTGCAACTCACGAAGGCTTGCCAGGCATAAGAGTCGCTTCTGGCTCACTCGGCCAAGGAATATCTGTAGCTCTAGGGGCAGCGCTAGCCAAAAAAATGGATAAAGAGAAAGAGCTCATCTATGTGCTGACAGGTGATGGAGAATTACAGGAAGGACAAGTATGGGAAGCACTCATGTTTGCAGCACACCATAAAGTAGACAACCTTATTGTCACAGTAGATTATAATGGCCAGCAAATAGATGGACCCACAAAAAAAGTAATGAGCCTTGGTAATCTTAAAGCAAAGTGGAAGGCTTTTGGATGGGAAGTTATGGAAATGGATGGTCACAATATGTCTGAGATTATACAGACGTTATCCGAAGCAAAAAAGAAATGTGGACAAGGCAAACCTATCTGTATTCTGATGAAAACAAGTATGGGCAAGGGAGTAGATTTTATGGAAGGGACACATAAGTGGCATGGCAAAGCGACCAATGCAGAACAAACCAAAATCGCCTTGTCACAGCTAGAAGAAACGCTAGGAGATTACTAGCATAATTAATCGACAAATAATATAAAACCAACAATGCTCAATAAATTAATATCCACTACCAGCAAGGCCACTCGAAATGGATTTGGTGATGGAATGACACAACTAGGAAGGCGTAACAAAAAGGTCGTTGCACTCTGTGCTGATCTCATAGGATCATTGAAAATTCAGACATTTATAGATGAGAATCCAGAACGATTCTTTCAAGTGGGCATAGCAGAAGCCAATATGATGGGCATAGCAGCTGGGCTAGCAACAGCAGGTAAGATTCCTTACACGACAACCTTTGCGAACTTTTCGACGGGCAGAGTCTATGATCAAATCAGACAATCAATTGCTTACTCTCATAAGAATGTAAAAATATGCGCCTCCCATGCTGGGCTGACACTAGGTGAAGATGGAGCGACGCATCAGATATTAGAAGATGTAGGCATGATGAAAATGTTGCCAGGCATGACAGTGATTAATCCATGTGACTATACGCAAACCAAAGAAGCAACCATAGCTATTGCTAAACATAAAGGCCCGGTCTATTTAAGATTTGGTCGCCCGAGTTGGCCAGTGTTTATGCCAAAAGGACAATTTGAGATTGGCAAGGCAATCAAGCTCAATAGCGGTAAAGATGTGACCCTAGTAGCTACTGGTCATATGGTATGGTATGCCGTGGAGGCTGCTCGTGAACTGGAGAAAAATGGTATCTCTGTTGACTTATTAAATATACATACCATTAAGCCATTGGATGAATCAGCTATTTTGAGATCCGTCAAGAAGACTGGTTGTTGTGTAGTGGCAGAAGAGCACCAGATGTTAGGTGGTTTGGGAGAAAGTGTCGCTGGATTACTTGCCAGAAAACATCCGACACCAATGTCTTTTATAGGTGTCAACGACTCATTTGGAGAAAGTGGAAAACCAGATCAGTTACTTAAAAAATATGGCCTAAGCCCAAAAGCTATCTATAAGGCAGCAGTTAAGCTGGCAAAAAAATAAACAGTAATTATCTTTTTTTGTTAAGAACCGAAATAACTACTTCATTTAACTCTTTTAGGAAAAAAGCAAGCTATGAAATTTGGAACAAAAGCGATACATGCAGGCGTAAAACCTGATCCAGTATCCGGAGCTATTATGACTCCAATATATCAGACATCTACTTATGTCCAGACCGCACCAGGCAAACACAAAGGATACGAATATGCGAGAACTCAAAATCCCACAAGAGATGCGCTACAAGAGAGCTTAGCTGCTCTTGAAAATGGGAGATATGGTATTTGCTTTTCGAGTGGATTAGCCGCCATGGATGCCATCATCAAATTGCTAAAATCTGGTGATGAGATTATTGCTACCAACGATTTGTATGGAGGTTCCTATCGTTTATTGACTAAGATCTTTGCTCAGTTTGGGATAGTTAGTCACTTTATTGATATGACCAATCCTGAGACTATCAATAAGTATGTCAATAAGAATACGAAGTTTATAATGATAGAGACGCCTACAAATCCAATGCTCAATATTGTAGATATAAAGGCAGTCTGTAAAGTTGCAAAAGCACACAAATTGAAAGTAGTTGTGGATAATACTTTTGCCTCACCTTATTTGCAGAATCCTTTGGATTTAGGAGCTGATATCGTCTGGCATAGTTGCACCAAATACTTAGGAGGTCACTCCGATGTCATTATGGGTGCAGTCATTACGAAGAGTAAATCGCTGGCAGATAAACTGTATTTTATTCAAAATGCCGCAGGAGCCGTTCCTGGTCCACAAGATTGTTTTTTGATGTTGAGAGGTATTAAGACCTTGCATCTAAGAGTACAGCGATCATGTGAGAATGCAAAGAAAGTGGCTGAGTTTCTGAAAGCGCATAAGAAAGTATCCAAGGTTTATTACCCAGGCTTTAAGGATAACAAGTATTACAAGATAGCAAGAAAGCAAATGAATAATTTCGGTGGTATGGTGTCATTCGATTTGAAGAATAATAAGCTAAGTAGTGCAAAGAAAGTCTTAAGTGGGACTAAGCTTTTTGCCTTGGCAGAATCTCTCGGTGGCGTAGAGTCACTTATAGGTCACCCTGCCTCTATGACACATGCATCTATACCTAAGGCTGAAAGAATGAAAGTGGGTTTGACGGATTCATTAATACGATTATCTATAGGAGTCGAAGACATAGACGATTTAATCGCAGATTTGAATAAGGCACTTACACGGATATAAGCCTTTGATTGATAGCAAAATACTTAAAGTATCAGCAAGTTTTACTCCTTAAAAAAAACAGCCCCTGAATTATCAGAGGCTTTTTTTTATGGGGGGGTATGATTTTACTTTATCTAAATCTGCTCATCATTAATCCAGACCAGCTAAATTATGCTTCCTCTTTGTCATCAGTTGAAAAGCCATGACCAAACTCGTTAACGCGATTACAACCATGGCAATATTTGTCATATAAATAGTGAGATCTGCAGCTACATTAGCATTACTGTTTTTCTTGTAAATGCCAAAGAATGCCCAAATTAAAACTAGACTGAATGGAATATCTTGGTATAGCATTAGAACAAACAAAGTCCCAATAATCCCTATAGCAATAAGCGTTGCAGTCCACAGATCTTGCGACATATTAAAGAAGTTAAAGTCAAGCTCATATAACATAACATTGAGATTAGCCAGTGTGGCTATGGATATCCATCCAAGATAAAGTGAGAAAGGTATTTTAATAACCCATCTAATATTTTCAAAGTGACAAAGTCTGTATCTGATGACAATCAATAACATCCAATACACAAAAATGATAAAGAAGGCAGGCACAATATTAAGGGACTGCCAACTGATCAACCATGCTATATTTAATATACAAGTCAATGGAAACAAAAATTTTATAGCCTCTAATTCTCCTCTTTTTTCTTCTATCGATTCAGTGCTGTACTTTTTATATAAAGCATAGATAGCTATACCTAAGCCCAAGTAGATCACACTCCAAATGCTAAAGGTGAAATCTGCTGGTGTAAGCAGATTAGGATATAAGTCAGAAACATCACCAGGTGTCTTACCAAAGAAGGGTAATTGTATTGCAAATATGTTGGTGATCACAAGAAGGAGATAAGAGATAATGATTAATCCTATTGAAGACGTTTGTTTCATATTACGTTCAATGATGCCTGGTTTCAACTAAAAAAAGTAGGCATATTTTGTGAAATAGAATATATTTCAATTAGACTGCAATCTAACTAAATACCCAAATTACCCAAAACAAGACTTAGCATTGTTATTTTAGTGTAGTTAATTAAACATCTTTCAGAGTGACTGATAAAAATCCATTGAGTATTAAGGATTGGGCTGAAGCAGATAAGCCCAGAGAAAAGATGTTACTTAAAGGCAATGAGGCACTTAGTGATGCAGAGTTAATAGCTATATTAATAAGGATTGGGTCAGGCGGTTTGTCAGCAGTAGATTTGGCTAAGCAAATATTAGGATCTTACAATAATGACTTGAATGAACTGGGGCGACTTAGTATTAAGGATCTTATGAAGTTTAAGGGAATCGCAGAAGCAAAGGCCATTACCATTTTGGCAGCCTTAGAACTTGGGCGGAGACGTCAAATGACTCAGGTAAAAGAGAAGCCTAAGATCACGTGCAGTCAGGATGCTTATAATTGCATATATCCTGTAATGGAGGATTTAAATCACGAAGTATTCAAAATCCTTCTTCTTAATAGAAATAACAGGGTTACTAAAATAGAAACCATAAGCATAGGTGGTGTAGCTGGTACAGTTGTAGACCCGAAGATTATATTTAAAAAAGCACTGGATGAGCAAGCGTCTTCTATAATTCTGACACATAATCATCCGTCAGGTAATCTTAAGCCGTCACAACAAGATATTACCGTGACAAAGAAGTTGGTGGAAGCAGGAAAAACTTTAGAGATTAACATTTTGGATCACCTCATCATATCTGATCAAGGCTTCTTTAGCTTTTTGGATGAGGGACTCCTCTGAATAACCTCAGATGACATATTACAAGAATAAGACAGTTTGGATTACGGGTGCCAGTTCAGGCATAGGCAAGGAAATGGCCATTCAGCTATCAGGGCTAGGCGCACATCTAATCTTATCGAGCAGAAAGCGAGTTGGACTCCAAAAAGTGGCTCAGTTGTGCCAATCATCATCCATAGAATTACTACCATTGGATTTGGAAGACCATGAGAGCTTGGATAGATTGATTAGTGCTAATGACGACTTACTCTCTTCAGTAGATATATTGATTAACAATGGTGGCATTTCCCAACGGTCTGATGTCAAAAAAACCAGTTTCGATGTCTACAAAAAGTTGATGGACATCAATTATTTCGGCACAGTAAAATTGAGTCAGGGGATGTTGCCACATTTTACAAAAAAGAATGCTGGCCATTATGTAGTCATTAGCAGTATGGCGGGCAAGTTTGGAGTGCCAGGAAGATCAGGTTATTCGGCATCTAAGATGGCGCTACATGGCTTTTTTGATGCATTAAGAGCCGAATTAAGTGCTACAGCTATTAAGACAACGATCATATGTCCGGGATATATAAAGACAGATATATCAAAAAATGCCCTTACGTCTGATGGATCGCCACAAGGGACGATGGATGAGGCTCAGCGAAATGGAATGCCTGTAGAAACTATGGTCAAAAAGGTATTAGCAGCCATTGCTGGAGGCCAAGCAGAATACCATATTGGGGGCTTGAGAGAAGTACATATGGCTGGTCTGGTATCACGCTTATTTCCTGGATTATTGCGCAAAATCATCGCTAAGTCCAAGGTTACTTGAGTTGTCTAGGGTATCAAAGAGTATAAAAAGCTGTTAATCGTGCTGATTAACGTTTATTTCTAATAATATTCCTCCACTCTGTATTTGGATTTTAGGACATATTACCGATTTTCGTACTCATCTAAGAAATACATTAATTAAAGTAAAGCAGCATGGACATTTTTGATAGGATAAAAAGTGATCGTGGGCCTCTGGGTAGATATTCGGATGTAGCAGAGGGCTATTTTATATTCCCAAAACTAGAAGGAGAACTCAGCAACAGGATGTTGTTCCAAGGCAAGGAAACCATCATGTGGTCTGTCAATAACTATTTAGGCCTTGCCAATCATCCAGATGTAAGGAAAGCAGACACTGAAGCCACTGCTAAGTGGGGTTTGGCTTATCCAATGGGCTCAAGAATGATGTCTGGAAATACAGAACTTCATGATACTCTGGAGAAGGAATTGGCCGAATTTGAGAGTAAAGAGGCGGCAGTACTTGTCAACTTTGGATATCAAGGTATTATGTCAGCAATAGACTGCCTATTATCTAGAAGGGATGTAGTAGTCTATGATGCAGGCTGCCATGCTTGTATAGTAGATGGTGTTAGAATGCACTCAGGCAAGAGATTTGCCTTCCAACATAATGATGTAGCCAGCTGTGAGAAAATGCTGGAGCAAGCCACGAAGATTGTAGAGCAAACTGGAGGAGGTATTTTGGTTATCTCGGAAGGTGTATTTGGTATGCGAGGGCATCAGGGCAAGCTAAGAGAGATTGTATCTCTTAAGGAGAAGTATAATTTCAGACTATTAGTGGATGATGCGCATGGATTTGGCACCTTGGGTAAGACTGGTGCCGGTGCTGGAGAAGAACAGGGAGTACAAGATGAAATAGATGTATATTTTGCCACCTTTGCCAAGTCGATGGGTAGCGTAGGCGCCTTCCTTGCAGGAGATAAAGACATGGTCCAGTATCTGAAATATAATATGCGGTCTCAGATATTTGCTAAGTCCTTGATGATGCCAGTCGTAGAGAGTGCTTTGGTTAGGTTGCGCATGTTGAAAACAATGCCAGAGCTTAAAGACAATCTTTGGAAGAATGTCAATAACCTTCAGAAAGGGCTCAAAGATGCAGGTTTCGATATAGGTAGCACTAACTCTTGTGTGACGCCTGTGTACATGCAAGGTACAGTAGAGGAGGCAATGAAATTGGTGTATGACTTGAGAGAGAATCACCGTGTATTTTGCTCCATTGTAGTCTATCCTGTGGTGCCAAAAGGGGTGATACTCCTAAGACTAATACCTACCTCAGTCCATACTGATCAGGATATAGCTGAGACGATAGAAGCATTTAAAGCTATCCAAATTAAGTTAGAAAGTAACGCCTACAAAACGGAGACTGTCGCCTAGTGAAGAGAGCAGATTTGACGACCCCAATTATTAGTGGTATTCAACAGATTGGTATTGGAAATAATTCAGTCTACGATACCTGGACTTGGTATCGTAAGAACTTAGGTATGGATGTGCCTGTCTTTGACGAGGCAGCCGAAGCAGAACTCATGTTACCCTACACTGGCGGAAAACCAAGAAGCCGGCATGCTATATTGGCACTCAATATGATGGGTGGCGGTGGTGCTGAGATTTGGCAATACACCTCTAGAAAAGGGGCATCACCTAATTATAATATTCAAGCAGGTGACTTAGGCATCTATATCGCGAAGTTCAAATCTAAGGATATTCAAAAATCACATGATTTGCTATCGCAGGAGAATGCGGTTTCTGATATTTCAACAACGCCAGAGGGTGCCCGTCATTTTTACCTAAAGGATATTGATGGCAATCTGATAGAGATGGTGGAATCAGATACTTGGCTATCGAAGAAGTTGAGTCACTCTGGAGGTGTATGTGGAGCAGTCATTGGTGTAAGTGATATCGATAAGTCTATAGAATTCTACAATTCAGTTTTAGGATATGACACTGTCGTCTATGATAAATCAGGTACCCAAGCTGATTTTGATTTTTTCGATAATGGACAATCTCTAAGACGTGTATTGTTGAGACACTCTGTACCTCGTAAAGGGGCATTCAGTAGATTGTTTGGCGCTACTGAGATTGAGTTGATCCAATCTACCGATAGAGAACCCCAGAAGATTTTTAAAGATAGGATGTGGGGAGATGTAGGATTTATTCACCTCTGCTTTGATATAACTGGTATGGATGCTTTGAGAGGCACCTGCATCGCTCATGGTTGTCCTTTTACTGTAGACAGTGGCGATTTTGATATGGGAGAAGCAGCAGGCCAATTTGCCTATATAGAAGACCCTGATGGTACGCTTATCGAATTTGTAGAGACACATAAAGTGCCTATTATGAAAAAGCTGGGCTGGTATCTAGATCTCAGAAAACGACCTGCAGACAAGGCCTTACCAAACTGGATGCTCAAGGCGATGGGAATGGGCCGTGTCAAGGATAAATAAAATTATCTATACATATCACAAATCAGAACTAACCTCCTCTATTTATTTCCAATCAATTTTTCGTTGAGGGAGTTACCGATGGAATGGAATAATCTGATAGTCAGATAAATCGCGATTCCCGGAAATAAGGCTAACCACCAAGAGCTGAACTCAGATCTGGCCTCGTTCAAAATACTTCCCCACGTTACTTCATCTATAGGTATGCCAATACCTAAGAATGACAATGCTGATTCCAAAAGTATTGTTCCTGAAAAACCAAAGGCTAATGAGATGAGGATAGGGGAGAAAGCCAATGGCAGAATATTTTTTCTAAAAATGTATGTCCGACCAAGACCAATAGATTTTGCTGCGAGTACATGATCGGCCTTTTTAAGTTTTAGGATTTCAGCTCTCAGAAATCTTGCTATTGAAGGCCATTTAATTATAGCTATGATTATTACTACATTGACTAAAGAGGCTTTTTTGAATAAACTAACTAATACGAGTGCTATGAAAATATCTGGCACCGCTCTAAAAACCTCAATGCTTCTTGATATAATGATATCAAATGAAGTGGTGATATTATCCTTGCCAATGTATGCTGAATCATGTACAACCACCTGAAAAGTTGACCACAAAATCAATGCTACTGAGAAT
>CAZPUF010000130.1:0-8673 GCA_964589705.1 uncultured Saprospiraceae bacterium
AAGCCCAAAAAAAACAACGCTTGTCTTTTCATGCTTTAATTAACTGATTTTGCCAAATATATTTTAACAACTCCTTTTCGAAGAGAGGTAAAAATACTCTTTGTTACTCAACTATAAAAAAAACCGTTAAGTTAATATTGCCCTGCTCTCTTTTTAGGAGAGCAAACTTATAACGGATTAATTATCAATGGTATTATATAGATAGATAGAAAAATAAAACATTACAGATTTCTAGGATTATATATTATTTCTGGTGGTAGACCTATTCCAACTAGCTTATTAAGATTATAGTTAATATGAATCTCATGAGCTCCTTGGGATACCGAATTTAATGAACTTAACCCTATATCGTAACTATATCCTATGGTATAGTTTTCATTAATCTTTATTCCTCCAACTAAAACTAAAGCGTCTAAAGAATTTTTTCCATAACCGCGTAGGCTTAAACCTCCAAAAATATTGCCACTTTTAGTTATACATGACAAATCAGTCTGAAGGACTTCGAAATTTGTTTTGACCAAAAATGAGGTGTAAAAACTTATGCCTTGAAAGGTGAACGGAATCTGACCATATAACTTCAATGCATCATGATTACTGGTGGCAATATCATTTATTCTATCCCTTTTCAACAATAGATTAGTGACACTAAGCCCAACTTCAAATTTTCTTGTTCCTATAAATATGCCCAATGAAGAATGCAGATTGGTCCTAGAATCTACTGTATTACTTAGAAATGGATCCTGATGGTCAACAATACCTGCACTATATACACCTTCAGGTGTTATTAAGCCAGTGCCATCTAGTTGTGAGCTCCTTAGGCCTAATGATCCACCAAAAGACACTATTCCAAAATGAGTTTGATTGATTCTATTATAAGATAGACTGAATGTATTAAATCGCAGAGGGCCAAGTTGGTCAGAGCTTAACTCTACGCCAACCCCACCATTGATCAGATAGACAGGTATATGAGCATTGACATATAGTTGTCTGGGATTTGCTTGTATTCCAGGCCACTGATCTCTGTAGTTGAAGTTAACACTTAAAGATCTGTCTAATCCAGCATAAGCAGGATTGATACTATATAAATCTATAAGGTAGAGAGAATTTTGTGGACTGGATTGAGCTGTACTGTTGTGCACATATAATACAGCAACTATAAGGTATATCAGGCCATATAATCGTTGGACTTTAAGTGAGCTCGGTATCATTAAGGTACAATATACTTATTTCATGATGAAGATGAAATATCTATAATCATCTTGTCTTGGAGTGGACGTACTGTAGGTGGTAGCTCTTTTTCCCATACAGAGGTTGGTCCCATAAGATGACTTATATGTGTTATAAAAGTACGCTTCGCATCAATTTTTGCCGCAACTTCTAAGGCCTCTTCTAATGTAAAGTGTGAATGATGTGCTGTTTTGCGTAAAGCATTAATAATCAGAACATCAAGATTTTTGAGTTTTTCCCATTCCGAATCAGGAATATGACTTGCATCCGTGATATATGCCATATTATTTACCCTATAACAGGTTATTGGTAATTGCCCATGTGTGATTAAGATTGGTGTTATAGTCAAATCGTTAAACTGCATTGGGCCATCAACTATTTCATGTAGTTCTATCTGTGGTAGTCCAGGATATTTTGAAGCTTTGAAAACATAGTCAAACCTCAACTTGACTTCATCCAGCACTCTTCTTTGCATATAAAATGGTACACTTTTCTGCTGGACATAGTTTATCGCTCTAATATCATCCAACCCTATAATATGATCATTGTGCTCATGAGTAATGAGCACAATATCTACAGTACTTAAATTATTGCTTAGGAATTGAGATCTGAAGTCTGGCCCTATATCTATGAGCACCTTTGACTCCTCCGTTTCCAAATAGATAGAAGATCTGCTTCTTATATCTTCTTTTGCAACATTATGACATACTTGGCACTGACATCCTATCACAGGGACGCCTTGTGAAGTACCAGTGCCTAATGCTACTATCTTCAATTTAAATCTAGTTTATGCTGCTGACGGTGCTGACAGATTATTTTTCTCTATTGATTCCAGCATTGTTAATGCTGTTTCAGACAATTTTGTTTTATCAATCACTGTATCTTGTAGAATATCAAGAAGACTTTCGATTCGACCCTTTTCTTTAAAAAACCGATTAATGATGATAATCTTTTTGTCTCTAAGTAAACAATATCCGGATTTGAAGTGCCCTTTTTCATATCTCACAGAGAATTCGTTAGAAATAAAGATTTCTTCAATCTTTTTAAGATTAGTTTTACTATACTTTATGGCCACATCTTAGCTTTAGAGAACTCAAATATAAGTTCATATGCCACTAATTCTTAATATGAAAGCTTTATTTATATCAATATTTTTCTTTGCATTATTTCAGATCAATTTGGTTGGACAAGCTAGATTCCAAGGTGCCGGAATAGTTGGCATGACAATGAGCCAAATAGATGGCGATAACTTATTTGGATTCAATAAGTTAGGTTTGAGTGCAGGTATCAAAGTCCGTTTCAATCTTAAAAGCAAATTGGACGGAAACGTCGAATTGTTATACAGCCAAAGAGGTAGTAGTACAAACCTGTTTAGACGAGATGCGCAAGATGACATCATCAGTATTAATTATTTTGAATTACCTATCTATCTATCTATTAATGATTGGTACATAGAAAAGGATGATTATTATAAGATTAGTGGTCATGCGGGATTATCCTATGGTAACATTGTAACCAGTTCTATACAGAATACCAATTTCTCTGCTGATATGCTGAGCAATGCAGATATTAGTTACCTTGTGGGTGCGACATTTTATTTTAATAAAAAAATTGCCTTTACGGCAAGATATACTAGATCCTTCAATCGATTGTTCTCAGATGAGACAACTAACCCAATTCGATTTTTAATTGGATACTTTTGGACAGTGAGATTGGAGTATTATTTCTAACACTAATTTGAGTATGACTAAATTGTTACCTCTTTGTTTGTGGACTTTTATTTTGGTTGGCTTGCTGTCATGCGAATCCAAGCCTGCCTCAAAGGTGACGGATAATACTAATTCCAAAACTTCAGTTAGTACCTCCAAAACTGCTCAACCTCTGTATCCTGGATTGCCGCAAGATCTGGGCATGAAAGTTTGGAACGAAGGTGAAATGATAGATTATCTATTCCATGATTTGCCATTCAGTATGAATCAGACCGAGCAAGCAAGTATACAAACTAATCTGACTTATCTAGATTCTGGATTAGTATATGACATTCCAAAAGGATGTAAGCCAATGGCAAGACAATTTTATCAGGTAGGTGGAGATATTATATTAGAAGGTGATATTTATCACGGTAATGGATGCCATTTCTATGTTTTTCATCAGAATGGGAAGCCGCTATATGCAAACCAAATGAACGAAAAAGGAAGGGCTTTCTTTGATAATATTATTAACCAGGCTATGCAAGCACGCCAACAAGGTGGACCAGGATAAACTTGCAGTTATAGACTTGGGTAGTAATACCTTTCACCTACTAATCGTACAGAAAAAATCATCTTACCCAGGATTTTCTACAGTCTTAAGGAAAAGAGAGTATGTGTATCTTGCACATGGGGGAGTAAGCCGTATAGATGATGCTGCTTTTAAAAGAGGAATCATTTGTCTCGACAAATTTTCTATTCTACTTACCAAATATCATGTAAATAAAATTTTTTGTTTTGGTACTGCAGCATTGAGGAATGCAGAGAATAGCAAGGATTTCATAGGTCAAGTAAAGCATTTATATGATTTGGAAATTGAACTCATAGATGGGATTAGGGAAGCTGAATTAATCTATAAAGGAGTTGGATTATCAAACTTGCCTCAAAATGAGAATATACTTACTGTCGATATTGGAGGCGGCAGTGTTGAATTCGTTTTAAGTAGTAACGGCAAGATGAGGCAATCTTGGTCTCTTGATGTAGGTATTTCAGTGCTAAGAGCAAAATTTCCACTTAATAGAGCTGATTTATTAACCCGTCGCAAATGGGTAATTGATTATTTGAGACTTAAAAGTTGGGACATATTAAAGCAGGTCAATATATTGAATCCATCAATTTTGGCAGGGGCATCAGGACCATTTGAGATTTTAGAATCAATGAATGGCTTAAAATCTACACCTAAAGGAAATATTATTACTTCTCATTCTGCACTTAAATTGCTTGACACAATTTCTAAGACTTCATTAGATAACAGAGCCCAGATGAAAGGAATGCCTCTTGATAGAGCAGACCTAAGTTTTGAGTCTGCTTGCTTGATGACTTTTGTTCTCCAATCGGTTCCATCTATTCAAAAAATCAAGATTTCACCTTATTCTTTGAAAGAAGGCGTTATACGAGAATATTTTAATTTAGATTAATCTAAAAATATAATTAAATTAGCTAAAAAAATAATCACTTGTTAGAAACATTCCAAATATTAACAACGGAAACATGGGCAATCCGAGCCTTATTAGCTAGTTCCATGGTTGGTTTGATGTGTGGCATTTTGGGCTGCTTTATTGTACTTCGAAATATGTCTCTTATTGGAGATGCTCTATCACATGCAGTACTGCCAGGTGTTTTTTTTGCCTTTGTTCTTTTTGGATATTCAACAATCGGTTTTTTTCTTGGCTCAACGATAGCAGGACTTATCACTGCAATAATTATATCATGGATACAGCAGAATGTAGATACAAAAGGAGATGCAGCTATTGGAATCATCTTTACAGCAATGTTCTCTATTGGAGTAATGGGTATATCCTGGCTCAACCATAGTGAAGGGGTCCATCTGGATTTAAAAGATTTTCTTTTTGGTACTGTTCTGGGTATTTCGAATGAAGATATAGGCTTAACCTTTGCTATTTGTGTGTACACGATTGTATGCGTTATCATATTTTATAGACAACTCTTTATAACTACATTCCAGTCTACAATAGCTGAGACCATGGGTGTTTCGGTTAAGACAATTCATTATTTCCTGATGCTTTTACTATCCTTTGCCATTGTAGCTTCATTAAGAACTGTTGGGGTAATTTTGGTTGTAGCAATGCTAATTACCCCTGCAGCAACTGCACTACTGTTGTCTGATAGATTGAATAGGGTGATTGTTATCTCAGGTATCATAGGAATATTATCTGCCATCTTTGGATTAATAGCGTCCATATTGTTGGATACAACTCCTGGTCCGGCAATGACAATTTGTGCCACATTGTTTTATTTTTTGGCTGTCTTATTTTCTCCTAAAAAGGGTTTGTTATTTAGATTGAGACAGAATATTATTGAGAAGCGTCGGGTGGTTAGAGAAGACATCTTGAGGCAGGTTATCAAAAAATATCCAGATGCGAGCATGGGGATAACAGAAATCGCTGAACGCTTAGGAATGCCAGTTTCTACAATAGCTAAGTATGCACGTAAGATGGCGCAAAGTCATATGCTTGCGATCGAAAATAATGAAGTAACTCTTACTGAATCGGGTGTAGCCAAAGCTGAAAAATTAGTAAGGGCACATAGACTATGGGAGACTTACCAAGTCAATAAAATGGGTCTTGATTCTAATCAGATACACGCAGAAGCGGATTTGATTGAGCATTTTTTGTCTGAGGAATTATTAGATGAAATAGATAAAGAACTCGGATATCCTACAAAAGACCCTCATGATTCACCTATTCCATCAAAGCCAACTTAAGAGAAATTGGCAGTTGATTTTTTTGGATTTTCACAAGCGCCATCACAGCTACCATATAGATTTAATGAATGATGGGTGATTTTAAATTTTAGGATGTCTCCCATCATATCTTTAATATTCTGAATCCGAGGATCGCAAAATTCAGTAACCTTGCCACAGTCAACGCATAGTAGGTGGTCATGCTGTTTGAACCCATATGACTTCTCGTATTGCGTCAGATTTTTTCCAAATTGATGTTTGGTGACAAGATCACAATTGACTAACAAATCCAATGTATTATATACAGTAGCTCTAGAAACACGATAATTTTGATTTTTCATATGGATATAAAGTGCCTCCGCATCAAAGTGGTCCGTTCTCTTATAGATTTCCTCAAGAATAGCATATCGTTCAGGGGTTTTACGATACTGATTCTTTTCTAGATGAATTGTAAAAATCTGTTTGACCTCCTCTATTATTTTCAGAGAGTGTTCTTTGTTTTCATTATTGTTCATCCTCAAGGATTAAGCGACTGACATGTGTTATGCCTTCAAGTTTTTGAATGGAGTTAATAACATGATTCAATTGATCTTTGTTTTTTACGAAGATACTTACTTTACCTTCAAAGTAGCCTTCATATCCTTGTATACTGAAAGATCTGATATTAATACCTAGCTTATTACTAATTTCATTACTTATGGCTGTAATCACACCAGGTCCAGAATCTACACCAGTGATGGACAATTCTACAGTGAAGTTTGTTGACGACTGGTTGGCCCACTCAGCCTTTAGAATTCTATAGCTAAAATTGGCGAGCAGGTGGGTCGCATTCTTGCAATTGGATCTATGTATTTTTAGACCGTCTCCAGCTGTTAGATATCCAAAAATATCTTCTCCTTGGACAGGAGTACAACATTGTGCTAATGAGTATTTGTAGTTGTCAGCCGATTCTCCATCAAGTAAGATATTACTGCGAGAAAGTAAACGTGCATCTTTCTTCTGTTTTCGTGTAATTTTTGATTCTTCAGGTTTGTTAACCTCTACAGCCGATTCTTCAACTATATATTTTTTAAGCTTACCTCCTTCGATTTCAAATTTCTTAAAGTCAGGCACTTTTACGTCCTCAACAGATATTGCGTAATATAGGTCAGGCCTTGAATTAAAACCATAGTGTTTGACCAGAAAATCTATATTGTCATTAAAGTCTAGCTTATTGTTTTTGAGTTTTCTCATCAGAGTTTCCTTGCCAATCTCACCTTTCTTCCGTTTCTCTTCTTTCATGGCAGACCTGATCTTAGATCTCGCCTTACCGGTTATGGTTAGATTTAGCCAAGATTCTGAAGGCTTTTGACTCTTATTTGTAGTTACTGTAACCTGGTCACCATTTTCCAATTTATAGCCCATTGGAACAAGTTTGTTGTTGACCTTAATAGCAGTAGCATGATATCCAACTTCAGAATGGATATCAAAAGCAAAATCCAGTGCAGTGGCTCCTTCTGGCAAGATTTTCATATCTCCATCAGGCGTAAATACGAATACTTCTTTTTGAAAAAGATTGGATTTAAAATCATTCAAAAATTCTAAGGCATCACTATGTTGTGTATCCAGCAAGGCTCTTATGTTATCCAGCCACCTGTCATAGACATTATGTTTGTTTTTAATGCCTTTGTATTTCCAGTGTGCAGCGAACCCTCTTTCTGCTATATCATCCATTCTTTCAGACCTAATTTGTACCTCAACATATCTTCCATGAGGGCCAATTACTGTAGTATGTAAGGATTCGTATCCATTGCTTTTTGGTGTAGTTACCCAATCCTTAAGTCTTTCGGGTATTGGGTTGTATACATCCGTGATGATAGAATAGATCTGCCAGCAAACACTTTTTTCACTATCAACATTGACGTCGCATATTATTCTTACTGCAAACAAATCGTATATCTCTTCAAAAGGTATTTGTTTCTTTTGAATCTTATTCCAAATAGATGAAATGGCTTTGGGTCTTCCAAGCACTCTATATTCTATACCAAGGTCATTTAATTTGGAAGCAAGAGGGGCAATAAACTCATTGATATAAATACTTCGATCAGAAGAGGTCTGTTCTAGCTTTTGCTTTAAATCATTATAACTTTCTGGTTCAGATATTTTCATACAAATATCATTAAACTCAGTTCTGATATTGTAAAGACCTAACCGGTGAGCTAGGGGAGTATAGATATACGAAGTTTCGGCAGCAATTTTTAATTGCTTGTTACGAGGCATAGCATCTATAGTCCTTAGGTTATGAAGTCTATCAGCCATTTTAATGAGTGCAACACGGACATCATAAGTCAATGAGGTAAGTACCTTTTTGAAATTCTCGGCTTGCTTATTTTCTACATTGTAAGTCCCATCTAGTTTGGTAAGGCCATCTACGATTCTGGATATTTTTTCACCAAACATGGTATGTATCTCAGGTAGAGTAGTATCAGTATCCTCGACTACATCATGGAGAAGAGCACTGATGATCGCAGTGGCACCAAGTCCTATCTCATCGAGGCAAATTCGTGCGACCTCGATAGGATGAAATACGTAAGGTTCACCGGATTTTCTTCTTTGAAATTTGTGTGCTGAAAGTATGAGTTCGTACGCCTTTAGCAGGTGTTCTTTATCCTCAATAGTAGCCTTTTCCATTACACGATTGTATAATGACTGAAATTCTACGTCTATAAGACCATACTCTTCTTGTGTTATCGCACTTCCTCTTGGCATAAAATCCTACTAAATGGGTGACTACTTGGCAATTTAAGGCAATTTGGTATTGAAAACCTAGAAAATTCAATAATATAAGCCACGGTTCGTAGGCTGATTTATTGATTGAAAATCTGATGAAGCAAAAACACCTAAAGTCTTGTCCTCTAAGTAAATTCATATATCTTTGCGCTCTAATTTTTCTTTGAAATGCGGGTGTGATGAAATTGGTAGACATGCTAGACTTAGGATCTAGTGCTTCACGGC
>CAZPUF010000131.1:0-8574 GCA_964589705.1 uncultured Saprospiraceae bacterium
GCTTCTGCATTATCTCCACCAAAGGTGAGTTGCTTAACATTAGCTAGGTGGACTTCTTTAGGGTAGTGTGCCATCTGTTTCCCAGCTGCCCTTGGTCCCCCACCATGGCCATGTCCCTTTTGGCCCTTTTCTCCTTTGCCTCTTTCTCTTCTCTTATTGTTATGATCATCATGGTCATGTTCACGTACAGCTTTGGTATTATCCACTTTCACATCTTTATCCTCATGAAAGTGAACCTCATTAGGATCATGTGGTTGATGACCGTCATGACTCGATGATTCATTATGATGAGTCTTACAGCTTATCGCCAATAATGTACATAATATCCAGATATAACTATATTTCATTTTCTTTGTCTTAACTCTATTATTTGTTTTATTCTAAGGTATGCAAAGAAACATAATATACTTATTACTGCTTGGGTTTGGACTAGGATTAGTAGCCTGCAAGGTCAATCAAGCTGCCACAACCAGAACCATTGTCAGTTCTCCTCTTCTAAGTAGTGCTCATTTGGAACAATTAAGAGGTGACATTACCTATTTGGCTTCTGATGAATTAGAAGGTCGAGAGACAGGAACAAAAGGAGAAGAATTGGCTGCAAAGTATATTTCGCAGCGGCTATCAGATCTAGGTATTAAAGGCTTATTTGAAGGAGATGAGCCTTATTACCAATACTTCAAGAAGACAATTAGGTCTGACCCACATGCGCTGGAAGACAACCCTAACGATCCAGTGATAAGAGGTAAAAACGTGGTAGCCTTTGATGATAATGGATCTAAGCACACTATCATTATTGGTGCTCATTATGACCATTTGGGATATGGTAAGGAAGGGTCTCTGCATGATGGACCTCCTGAAATTCATAACGGTGCCGATGATAATGCGTCAGGAGTGGCTGCTATGTTAGCCCTTGCTAGTTACCTTAAGGATAGGCCAATGAGTAGTAATTTCCTGTTTATAGCCTTCTCGGGAGAAGAAAAAGGACTATGGGGATCTAACTTCTTCGTTGATAATAGTCCACTTGAGATGAATGATATTAATTACATGATTAATATGGATATGGTTGGTAGACTCAATGAAGATCGACAATTAGCCATCTATGGTGCAGGCACTTCTCCTGCTTGGAACAATTTGATACATGGAGTCAGATCACCTGTATTCAAATTTTCCATAACAGAATCAGGGTTAGGTCCTTCTGATCACAGCTCTTTTTACCTAGAGGATATTCCTGTGTTACACTTTTTTACTGGCCAACATGAGGATTATCACAGACCTTCTGATGATACACACAAGATAAATTTTGAGGGTCTCGGAGATATAATCAGATACATAGGAGGGATAGTAGACAGAGCGAATGCAGAAGGTAAGTTTGAATTCACGAAGACAAAAGATGAGTCTCAGACAGTCCCAGACTTTAAGGTAACCCTTGGTGTCATTCCAGATTATCTGTATGATGGGAGAGGTATGCGTATTGATGGGGTCAGAGATGGAAGAACAGCCTCGGTTGCTGGTATGAAGAAAGGAGATATTGTCGTTCAGATGGGTGATCTCGAAATAGTAGATATGATGAGTTATATGAAAGCCCTAGGCACATTTGAACCTGGTCAAACAGTACCAGTCAGATTAATCAGAGAGGGAGATATGATGATGGAGAAAGAAGTCACCTTTCAATAAGGAACTACCTTTTAACATGACATATATAGATGAGTCGTTATATTTGAGCAAAATTTTAAATTAATGGAAGACGTATTGCAAGGCGATGTATTAAAGTGGATAATCATGATTATAGTAGGTGCTATATCTGGTACACTTGCTGCAAGAATTATGAAGGGCGATAGCTTTGGCTTTGTTATTAATGCCATGTTGGGTATCGCAGGAGGAGTAGTTGGAGGCTTCTTATTCAACTTGTTGAATATTAATGCTGGCTCAGGAATCGTGAAAGTAGTAGAAGATCAATTTGGCGTCACCTTGCCACAAAACATAATAGGCATGATCATATCTGCGACAGTTGGGGCAATCATCATATTGTGGGTTTCTAAAATACTTGGACTGGGGAATAGGAATCGATGAGTTCCCCTTCATTAGATCAGGTGTCTTCTTGGATAAAGAGCAGGCAATCCATCTATCCTGAGATGTTTACTGGAGAAAAGGTAGATGATAGCGTAATCCTTACCCTTCTTGAGAACGCTAATTCAGCACCTAGTCACAGACATACTGAGCCTTGGCGATTTCATGTTGTAACCACATTAGCCTTACCTGCATTTAAAGAGTTCTTTTTGGCCACTTATACCAAAATGCATTCAGGGGATAGTTTTAAAGAAAGTAAGTATAAGAAGATTGGTAAGCGAATAGTTGCTTGTTCACATGTGCTAATTTTGACGATGCAACGCGATCCTAAAAATTCAGTGCCTGAGTGGGAGGAAATTGCTGCGGTAGGTTGTGCTATAGAAAATATTTATTTATCGTTATCCCCTTGCGGCTTGGGTGGATATTGGAGTTCACCACTGTATCTGATGGATAACATTCAATCTTATATAGAGTTACAAGATGGAGAGCGATGTCTGGGCTTATTTTATATCGGCGTGCCGCAAGCCCAATTGCCTCCACAAATAAATAAAAGACCAATAGAGGAAAAAACCACTTGGATTAGATAGCCTGCTCAGCCTTTACTTTAGGTAAGTTGAAGCTAAATTTCGTTCCTACGCCAACTTCCGATTCTAACCAAATATTCATGTGGTAATAATCTAATATTCCTTTACAGGTTGCAAGACCAATTCCACTTCCTTCAAATTCATCCTTAGTATGCAATCTTTGGAATATGGTGAATATTTTGTCATGATGATCTGGATTAATACCTATGCCATTATCCCTAACTGAGTAGGTGATGGTATCATCATTTTGCTCTTCTATCCTTATTGTCAATACTGGAGGTGTATTCTCCTTTTTGAATTTTATCCCGTTAGATATCAGATTTTGAAAGAGTTGAGTCAATAAGTTTCTGTGTGCTTTTACTTCTTGTAAATCTCCTTCTACTGCTATAGACACGTTCTCCTCATTAATGACAGAGCCAAGATTGTTTGTTACTATTTGAAGAACCTCATTGATATTTACAACTTCTGCAGGCCCCAGATCTTCATTGATTCGAGAAAAGGCTAATAGGTCATCGATCATGCCCGTTAGTTGCTTTGCATTCTGTGATACAAAGTTGAGCATTTCAAGATCTTTGGATTCGAATCGGTCTTTGTTTCTTATCATTAATAGTTGAGAATAAGAAGCAATGGTTCTAATGGGTGACTTCAAATCATGAGCTGCTACCGACGTAAAGTTGTTGAGCTTAGAGTTGGCTTGCGCCAAGTCTACATTAAGCTTAGATAATTCATTATTATTTGATTCTATCAGTTTGTTCTTTTCCTTAATTCGCTTGGTATATCGTTTACCAGAGAGAAAGGAAAAACCTAAAAAGCCCAATCCTAAGAGTGAAATAAAACTTAGTAAAGCGAATAATTTTGTATTTGTTTTTTCTCCTTCAAGCAAGGCTTCATTCAGTAAGTTTTGTTGCTCAAGAATGGCTTTCTCTTTTTGATACTGATTTCTTTTATCAGTAGCAGACATAATTTCCTTAGAGTTAATAACCTGCAAAGAGTCACTGACTTTGATATATTCCTTTTGATATTGGTATGCTTCTCGATAACTCTTAAGTGCATTAGCTGTTCTACTTATACAATCTAAGGCTGTTTTTTGGATGTTCAGTGTTTCTGTTTTCTTACTGATTTCATAACACTCTTTACAGCACTTATGCGCTTCATTATATGAACTTAGGTCTAAGAGGATATGCGATTTTAGCACCAGACTCTTAGCTAATCCATCTATGTCATTAAGTTCTTTGTGTAATAAAGTAGCTTGATTGATGGCATCCAAAGCTTCATAGTTTTTTTGAAGTTTGTGCTTTGTACTAGCTAATTGATAATAGAAATTGGCTTGATCTTCTATCGAGTTTATTTCTTTTGCTATAATAAGCCCTTTTTTAATATAGCCTAATGCAGTTTGATGCTCGCTTCTCTCCTTGTAGCATCCAACTAGATTGATAAGGATTTCTGAGGTTACTTTTAAGTCCCCATTGCTCTCTGTATATGCAAGACCTTTTTGAAAATAATGTAGTGCATCTGAATTTTTATTCAAGTCCAAATATACCAGCCCGATCTTATTGCATAGTTTCCCAAGTTTGTTGAAGTGTCCTATTTTTTCATAGTAGTTAAGTACTTCGAAGTAACTCTCTAATCCTTTATCTTTTTCGCCCTGCATCAAGTTTATTAATGCTATCTGCATAGAACATTCAACAGCATTGAGTGAATCATTTAAGGAAAGGTATAATTCCCTTCCTTTCATGAAATGCTTTATGGCTTCGCCTAATTTTTCTTCATAGGCATAAGCAAGACCAACATCAATATTTGATTTAGCTATATTCTTAGAATCTCTTCCTGATTCGTAGCATTCCAAAGATCGCTTACTTTGCTCCGCGAATAATATAGGATTTCTTTGCTCTTTATATATATTACTTAGTAAACTGTAATATTTACATTCATACTTTTTCTTTGAATTGCTTTTGTTGTCAATAAACTCTAGCCGGTAAACATCTGAGTAATAGAGTGCACTGTCAAGATTTACAGTGATATATGATTTGATGATCTCAGAAAGTAATGTCTCTTTTTCTTCAGGTGCTAAGTCATCACTGTCTAATTTCCCCTTGATAATAACCAAAGGTTCTGTACTTGCTCTGAGGATAGATGCAAATACGACAAACATTAATATAAAATAAAGCTTTAGGCTTTTCTTCATGACTTTTAACACAAGGTTGTTTTCTCATTAGGGTGAGTGCTAAGTTGAATACAATTATCATGTCATGAAATAAGAGTAAGTGACAGTTGGATTACATTTAGGCAGTTAAGGGTCTATATCTAATATAAATCTTACACTTTTAGCGAGTCCAGCTTGTCTCATTTCAGAGATCTGTTCCTTGATTAGAGATTTTATGGTTTTGATGACTTGAGATTTCTTCTCCATCTTAATAAGGACGTTTTGTATATATAATCCTCTCAGTCTAGCAATTCCAGGTACGGAAGGACCAATCACTCTATTTCCAACCTTTACCTTTAATCTCTTTGCTAGTGATTGAGCCACTTCTGCTGCGACCTTTGCATCTTTATGTTTGATGGTAATATTGATCAATCTGAAGTAAGGAGGGTATAGAAATCGTTGACGTTCTGCTGATTCTCTGTTGTAAAATGTGATATGGTCGTAATTTTTCGTCTCGGTAATAACAGGATGTGTAGGATTATAAGTCTGGATGATGACCCGCCCTTTTTTCTCCCGACGACCTGCTCTGCCAGCTACTTGGGTAAACAGTTGGAAAGCCCTTTCATTAGCCTTAAAATCAGGGAAGTACAGAATCTTGTCAGCAGCTAATATTCCCACTATGGATATATTATCGAAATCTAATCCTTTAGTAACCATCTGAGTGCCAACTAAAATGTCTACTTCATGATCCTTGAATGAAGTTAAGATTCTTGTATAGGCATTTTTAGTCTTTGCCGTGTCAAAATCCAAGCGAGCTACCTTTGCTTTTGGAAATACTTTTTTGATTTCAGCTTCTATTCTTTCGGTGCCAAACCCAAGTTTATCAAGTTTGTCAGAACCACATTGAGGACAGTGATGAGGCAGTTTGTGTCTGTAAGAACAATAGTGACACCTTAGCTCTTTAAAATAATCATGCACAGTCAGACTCACATCACAGTTTGGGCATTCAGCATGAAAGTCACAAGTCATGCACTGTAGAGTGGGAGAGTACCCTCTTCGATTTTGAAAGATGAGCACTTGTTCTTTCTTACTGAGTGCTAAAGTAATAGCATCTTTCATGTCCTTAGAAAACATAGAGGTCATCAACCCTTTCTTGTATTGTGTACGCAGATCAACTATGTCTATATCAGGTAATTGAGATTGGCCATGTCTCTCCATTAATTTGACCAATCCATATTTATCATTTATTGTATTAATATAAGTTTCCATAGAAGGGGTGGCTGTACCTAATAACACTTTACATTTATACATATTCGAAAGAAAGATAGATGTATCTCTTGCGTTGTACCTTGGTGCAGGGTCAGATTGCTTATAAGAAGGGTCATGCTCTTCATCTATTATGATGAGTCCCAAATTTTTGAAAGGAAGAAATATACTGGATCGGGCACCTAAGATCAAAGGTTTGCCAGCCATCGAAGCATTCCATACTTCCACTCGCTGATTATTGCTCATTTTACTATGGTACACACCGATATCATTGCCGAAGGTGGTCAATAGTCTGTCCACTATCTGTGTCGTTAACGCAATCTCGGGAAGAAGGTAAAGCACCTGTTGCCCCTTTTCGATGCACTCTTTGATTAGTTCAATGTAGATTCTTGTTTTTCCGCTTCCTGTGACGCCAAACAGTAAGACTTTATTGTTAGTTAGGTATTGATTTTGTATTTCTTGAAGCGCTAATTCTTGGTGTTTGTTAAGAGGAGGTGGTTTACTGTAGCTGATGAGTTCATTACTTAATCTACTTACTTCTTTATCCTCTAATTTTATAATCCCTTTTTTTTCTAAGGCCTTAAAGACTGAGCTATCTACCATGGCATGGTTTCGGATTTTTTTAGAAGATACCCAAGTGTTTTTCTGCGATAATTGGGCATAGCTTAGCAAGGCTCTGGTTTGCTTAATGCTTTTGGTGCACAGGTCTAGAGCATCAGTCATCTTATCACCAATGAAGGATTCTTGGATTTTGACAAAACGTTCTTTCTTGGCGGTAAATCCTTCTTTTAATTCTTCCTTTACCAGAACAATACCTTTATCCATTAAAGATTTAATGTAAGGGAAGACTGTCTTTTGATCAAGAATCTGCTGGACTTGTGCAATACTTAGCTCATGCTGAATAGAGACAGCCTCTGCCAGCATATATTCCTTATCGGATAATTCTCCTTCAAAATCATCAATGTGTGATCGTACTATAAGTTTGGTTTCACTACTTAATTTCAGCCCTGAAGGGAGGGCCACATTCATTACCTCTCCTATAGTACACATATAGTAATCAGAGATCCATTGCCAAAGTCTATATTGCTCATTTGTGATAATTGGAATCTTATCTATAACAGAAACGATGTAGCGTAACTTATGAAGACTGTGAGGATTTTCCTCTGTCTCCTCAATTACAATTCCGGATAGGAGCTTGTTTCTTAAAGGCACTTCTACACGTACCCCAAATTGTATTGCATCCCAGTTCTCCTTTTCCACTTTGTAGCTATAGACTCTAGGAATGGCTAAAGGCAAGAGCACATTGATGATTTTAAATGCTTTCTTCACCTGCTATATATATGTCTATTAATTTCTATCAATCTTATACAATATATTAATCATAGTGAACTTTAACTGCATGCAAGGATACGCGTCAAAAGTACAGGTATTGTGCCGATCTAAAAGTGTTTGCATGCGCCTCTACAATATCATAGATGTTATTGGAGTATCCTCCACCCATTACAGCCACAATAGGGATGTCGTTTAGTTTGGATTGTTGGAAAACAAATTCATCTCTGCGCTTGCACCCATCTCGACTAATTGACAACCTGCCAAGTTTATCTGTAGCTAGAATATCTACCCCAGATTGATAGAATATAATATCTGGTTCAACTTGTTGGATTACTTGGGGTAAGGTTTCTATTAATAATCTGAGGTAAGCAGCATCTTCGATCTTGTCTGGCACGCCGATATCTAGGTCTGAAACTTCCTTTCTGAAGGGATAATTCCTGGCGCCATGTATGCTAAAGGTAAATACCCTGCTGTCATTTTGAAATATATTGGCATTCCCATTTCCTTGATGGACATCTAAATCCAAAAAAAGAATTTGGGTGACTTTGCCTGCTTCCAACAAGAGATTGGAAGAGATAGCCATATCATTGAATATGCAAAAACCTTCTCCTCTATCAGAAAAGGCATGATGGGTGCCACCTGCGATATTCATTGCAACACCATGTTTCATAGCATATAGTGCACATTCGTAAGTACCATGGGAAATAGATTTTCCTCTGACTATCAAATCTTCTCTAACAGGGAAACCAATATTCCTCTCTTCTTTTCTTGATAGGGTGAGAGAATCCAATTTTGACAGATATTCTTTTGTATGGGTTAATAATATCTGATCGTTGACCAAACGGCCAGGTTCGAAGAAGTTTTCTTCTGTGACAGTACCTTCATATATAAGTTGTTCTGGTAATAGCTCATACTTTTCCATGGGGAACCTGTGACCTTCTGGTAAGGCATACTTATATATTTCTGAGTAGGCTATATATAACATAGAAGGACTAGTGCTTTTAATCAAACTTATCATTTAATGATATGCAAAAGCACTACAAATGTAAAATATATTGCATCCGAGTAGGGGTTTTTGGTCCGACTCTTGTCAATTTATTGTCTCACCCTTCCTTTTAATTTCTTACCAAAAAATACACTTTAAAAAGAAATGATCAAACATCTACTAGGTGTAGTGATGCT